>JAJYTS010000081.1 GCA_021792935.1 Bacillota bacterium
TGGGCGTTGACATACGCGTTGGTCATGAACGTTTCTGACTGCAAGGTGGGATCCCAAACCGGCACAATCCCGCTATTGGATGCCAGAAGCTGGGCCACTTGCGCATCGCTCACATAAGAGTCGCTCCCCAACGGCGCTTGTTGATCTATTCCGCTATTGTTGAAGGACCAATAATCGCCATAGGGGCCAAACCCCATAATAATCTGACGCGGATTGACACCATCCGCTAGGGCGCTCTGATAGATGCTGGTCATCCAACCCAGGCTGGCGTCAGGACCAGCCTGGGTCGCGTCGTCAAAATGACCGTAGCTCATGATGTTGAAGTAATCCACGGAAGGACCCAGTTGCGGCAGATTGTACGGACTGTTGGGATAAAAGGAGGAATAAGTGTCTACCATTAGCTTCTTTCCCACGGAATGAAGTGCGGGGCCCAATTGCGCGGCAAAATTGGCAAACTGCTGAGCGGCCTGGGCGAGGGTAAGTCCATTGAACTGGCTTGGTTCAAAGTCTAGGGTGATCCCGTCATAATTATTTTGCACGGCAGTATTCACCAACTGTGTCACGGTTGCGCCAATGTTTCCAGGGTTCTGGAACGGACCTACCGAGATTGACCCCACCATAGGCCAAACTTGTACACCCTCACTATGGGCTTGTGCGACTACCGCGGACGATCCTTGCGGGGGGCTTCCGATTCCCCAAGCCAGAGTGTTGGGATTTTGCTGATCATAGTACCAGGTGGGAATAATGGCGGATAGCCCCTGAGCGTCATTCACCAAAGTGCTGTAAGAACCGTCATAGTGGGGCATGAAGCTGCCATAGGCCATGGAGAAAAATCCCGGGGTGGGGGTGCTGGGCACGGACGGTGTACTCAGGGCCAGAGCGCTCGCGGCCAGAGATGTGGCGCCGGTGGTTAAGGAAGGCGCGGGTAGAGCGTCTCCGTAGCTGAACGCTTGGCCGTTGCTCGCTAAAATGGTGTAGCCCTGGCCGTCGGGAGTTGGGGCTAATGAGATGGCGCTCGCGGAACCTCGTTGGGAGGCGCTGGGATTTCCGTAGGATGCGGCATTGCCCAACGCATCAATTTGGCCGTCTTGCAACAACACCCAATACCCTTGGCTATTGGCGGTGGGCACCAAATCCACGGCTGTGGTGGGGGGGGCTTGTCCAGCCGGAATGGTGGTGGACCCGAGATCGCTGCCCACCTTGAAACTCCCTAGAGAAGGCACATTGTTCACCGCGCTCCAATGGAATCCTAAGGAATTGAACAGTTTGGCGCTGGGTATATGGCGCATTATGCCGCTCTCATCCACATAGACGGTTCCCTTCACCCGCCACAAACTTCCGTCGCCGGCCAACAGGCTGGCCACGGTTAAGGGGGAGCCCTGCGGGTAGGGTGGAAGGGTGGAGACCGTTTGCACCTTCGACCACTTCAGCCCCATCCCGTTGAATACGGCCGCGGACGCGATGGAATCTAAACTGCCGTTGTCCAATAGATAGATAGTTTTTGATTTTGCCGCCCGATACAGCGATCCATTGGGGACATAGGGCACAGAATTGGCAATGGTGGGGCCAAGAGGCCAATTGGGTGCGATACTCGGGACACTCACCACCTGACTCGAGGGAATATGTGAGGCCGCCACCAGACTGGGGGACGCCAAGGGGTGCACGAGTCCTCCTTGCAGCAAATAGGCGGTGTTGTTGCTAAGGCATTGCAGGACCGTTCCATCAGGATAGGGGGCAATCATAGGCGGGCCTAGGGTGTAGCCGTTAAGATTCGGCACCGTCCTCACATTCCCAATTTTGTCGCCTAACCCTTTCAACACGGCGATGTTGGGGATGTGATAGACCGTGGAACCTTTCACCAAAAAGATTAGGGCGGTTTTTCCCACGCGAGCCAGCGTCCCGCTGCGATAGCTGGTTGAGCCCGGGGCGGAGGGAGACGTGACACTGGCAGAGCCTAAGTTGGCCGCGTCGCCAAAGGGATAGACGCTGCCATTGGCGGCTAGTACCCAATACCCATTGCCATCCGCGGTGGCGGCAATGGCCGTTGCCGGAACTCCTGAAGGAGCGCTGCCGTAATTGGCGGCTTGACCCAGGGCGTAGACCGCTCCGGTGTTGCTGAGTACCCAGGCGCCGCTTCCGGACGGAAGCACGGCCATAGACACCGCCGTAATGGGAGAACCTACTGCTCCCAAACTGGCGGCGTCACCAAAGTTGTAGACGGTGCCGTTTTGAGTCAGTATCCAGTATCCCTGATCGTTGGCCGTGGGTATTAGTTGTATGGCGGGAGAGGTTCCCGCCACGCCGAGGGTACTGAGATCGCCGTAGGTGGGAAGCCCATTTGAGGAGGAAACCGTGCCGTTGCTGCTGAGTGTATAGAAACCCCGCTCTACTCCATTAAAGGGAAAACTGGCGGCAATTCCGGCGGCGGTGGTGATGTCCAGCGTTCCGGGCCCGGCCGAGGGGGCCAGATCGACCGTTATTCCGGTATCTGTCCATTGGACAACAGTGGCCGGCGCACCATCAACGGTGACAGTTCCGGGGGTGGTTCCGAAATTTTGGCCGGTAATGGTGATGGTAGCGTTTTGACTGGCGGCCGCGTAATTGGTAACCAGCGGCTGGGTTTGAGCGGAAATCGGGGGGGATGCTAGGGTGGCCAAGAACACGGCGGATAGCAGAGCCAGAGAACTTTGCAAGGGGCGGATGGGTGAAAAGCGCATGAACAACCTCCTAAAAATGGAAAACCAGACGAATGCATGGATGTTTAGGTAGGTATTAGCCTTCTCACCGCATTTTTCCTGCGCCACTACCGGTTTTTTTGTCCGTGAAGGGGAGGTTTATTTTACCAAAAACCTGAGCGTGGCGCGGTATGCGGCAGCCCAGTTATGTTGGACAATTTCGGCTCGATCTAAGGCGTCGATGGTAATCGCGTAGCGGCCTGGGGTGAGATGGTCAAGGGCAAACACATGGTTGGGGCTCCAGCCGCGTACGATGTGGCGGACGACTTGGGGACCGGACAAAAGAAATTGGTATTCCGGGCGGGATCCGATATCGGTAGCATGGGCCCAAATGGTGAGGGTGCCGCCAAGGGCAAGAGTTGTTCTGGTTTTTAGCGATGAACGAATGGTTAGCGCGGAAACCATGGGGGCGCGGGTAGTGGCGATCAGTGTGATTTGGCTGGTGGCGGTGTGGCCGCTGGCGTCTTTGGCCTTAACGCGAATAATGTAGACTCCCGGAACTTTGGCTCTCCAGTTAAAGTTGTTTAAGGAAGAGAAGGGGCCGCTGGTTGTCCATACCCGGTTCTGCGGGGATCGATATGAAAACTGAAAGAGGGGGTTTATCAACCCTCGCACATAGGCGCTGATCAGATCGGTTTTGCCGACCGTGGCATCGGGTGCCGCCGCTAATGTGGCAGTGGGTGACGAGGCGGGAACGAGGCTGTTGTAGACGCCCATAAATTGGCCCCAATTTAACATTCCTAGTCCGGTGAGGGGATTCCAAGAGCCGGATTGGCTGGTGGTGACGGAATAGTAGCCGTCTTGTCCCCACAGAGCCTGGGTAAAAATCGAAGGACTACTAACGGCGGCTTGAAAGATGAGCGGATTAACATTGCCCATGCCTTTGCTGGTCGTGCCCAAGGCGGCCTCTAGTTCCACAAGCCATCCGGCAGTGAGGGGGGCGGCTAGACTGGTGCCGCCGAAAATAACGTTTTGTCCCTGTAGAAAACCGTTCATCCCCGGCGAACCTGCCAAAGAGGAAATGATGGGAACCCCGAATCCGGAGGCATTGGCAGGCAAGAAACCAGTCTGCCAGGAAGGGATGGGGGTCGAGGTGCTGTACCCTCCGGAACTGGCGGCGTTTTCATTGGTGTAGGCCTGGGCGACGGCGACAGGAATGCCATTAAGAAAGTCGCCGCCCCAGGCATCGCTAATGATGGATCCGGTGATGGCGGTGGTGTTGCCCCCGCCGTCGGTGAGGGCGGCGGCGGCAAGATCCACGCCTCCCACACTAAGCACCGAGGGAACTTGCTCAAGGCTCGATAGCCCCACCGGCCCCGGATCGTTCCCCGCGTTCCAGGCTCCCTGGTCGCCGCTTGCCTCGGTGACGGTAATGCCCTCGACGGTGAGGGCGTTCATCAGGGTGTTGAGGGTGCTGGCATCCTCTCCAAAAAACCCGTAGCTTACGTCGGCAACCTTGCAAACGCTCTGTTGGCTAAGGTCGGTGAGATAGGAAATGAGAGGATCGTTGCTGTCGTTCTCGGGAAAGATATAGTCGATGATAGGGGCACCTGGTGCCGCGCCCGCGGCCGCCTCCAAGTCCAGTTGAGATTCCTCGGAATCGGCTTGCTGCCCAGACTCGCTGGCAACCGCGCCATCCTC
The DNA here is from genome assembly GCA_021792935.1 of Bacillota bacterium. GTDB lineage: Bacteria > Bacillota > Sulfobacillia > Sulfobacillales > Sulfobacillaceae > Sulfobacillus_B. The sequence goes on from JAJYTS010000081.1 coordinate 4,377, forward strand.
ATATTGAAAGGTTACCGTAGGGGAATTCGTGGCCCCATTGGTGTTTTGCTTTAGATATAAGGATAGATCCTTCAGACTTGGAGGGCTGCCGATGGCGAACAGGGCAATGGCCCCGGGGTTGGAGGGCATCGATCCCATTCCCGACAGCGTGTTTAACTGCTGAGCGTCCAAGGGTGACAAAACGGTTGCGGGCCCCGTAAATTCCGGCAGGGGGAAAGAGGCGTTTAGAGCCACCCCGCTGGGGAGAATCGCCTGCAACGTGAGCAGGTCGCCGGGAAGAATGTCCTGCCAGGCGGCAATCGGGACCTGCCATAGAGTGTTGGAATTATGTGGCATGGCATTCGGGCCGTACGAAACCAGCGATTGATCGGAGTCATTAAGATTGGTGACGTTTTGAATAGGAAGGAAATTTCCCTGGGGGTCTTGAACGGTTACGAAAAGGTTAATGGGCAATCCGGCGGGAACCTCGCCGGCGACCAACGCGTTCCAGCTCATAATGCTCACCACGTCGCCATTAGATTCCGTGGTTTGTTGAATCACGTTGGGAGGCTGATTCAAGTCTTCCGCCGCCATGCTTGGGGTTGTGGTGGTGCCAAGCGCCTTCCGGGAGAGGCTTAGATTACGCATAAAGCCGTGCGGAGCGAAATCCGTCATAGACCAGATGTCCGGGGACACTGGAAGCCCGGGGTGGCGCGACGCCTTTGGAATCACGGCGGTAACCACGAGACCCTGGCGTCCCACGACGTGCCAACCGGCTTCCTCCATTCGCGATTCCGCTTGCCGTATCATGGCGGGGGTGGGGCCATAAAGAGAATTGAACTGGGATGGGCTTAAAAACCGCTGAAAAAGCGGGCCTTTGGGGTTGGAGACAGCGGTCGCGTATTGGCGGAGTTTGGTGAGTCGGACGGCGCTGTCTACGACGACATTGACCGTATGGTTGGTGTGGCTGGTGCTGATAAGTTGAAGCGATCGGGTAATGGCACCGCTGCGATAGGCAGGGGTGTCGGGGAGATTGGGGATGCCTGGCCGATACAAAACATTAGGATAGCTGGCGGCGTGGCTGGGCGCTGACAGAGCCAAAAACGGTAAGACCAGTAAACTTGCCAGCAAGACGCGGGTGGGATGGATTGGCATAACGGCTCCTCTTACCATAATTAATATGATGCCAGCTCATACATCAGGCCTTGAGCACTGGGTTAGGCACCGTCAATCCAGTCCCTGGTAGCCACCACCCGGGCGAAGGTTCCATGCAAAGAGGCTAGCACAGCTGTTTGTACGGCCAAAGCGGGGACAGAGCGGTCATTATATCGCAAATCACGGGTGGCGGTGGCGTCCCCCAATAAAGTGACGGAAAAGCCCAGATCGGCAGCCGCCCTCACGGTGGAGTCAATGCACATATGGGTCATCATTCCGCACACCACTAACGCCTTGATTCCTAATGATTGTAATCGCTCGTGTAAATTAGTTTCGCGGAAAGCATTGGGGTAGTGCTTGACCAGGTGCAGTTCACTTTGGCGCGGGTGAAATCCAGGGTAAATTTCGGCCCCCGCGGTGTTTGGCCGAAAGAATGTGGCATTAGGGCTCAAGGAAATGTGCTGCACCACAATGACCGCCAATTCTTTTTGGCGGGCATACTCCAGAGCGGTTTGCCCTTTTTTGGCTGCGCCTCCCACCTCCTCAAGGGGCATAGCCCCTTCGGGAAAGTAGTCATTTTGAATGTCAATAACAATAAATGCGGGTTGTGTCATATCGAACCCTCCGTCAATCGGCTCTTTTCTGAAGTGTATCACGGACGGGAATGGGCTCCCGAGCTTGCGGAAAATTTAATGGTGCTCTACAGCGCGCATTTTGCAGTTGCTGTTGCCCGTCTAAGGTGGCCCTTTGTTGCCACCGCGACAGGCGGGTCCACGGGTAAACCCCATGGGATACCTCCCAAGTGCTGTGAAATCGTTGAACAACGGTCCGGGTTTCAGATCGAATATGTTGCGTAGGCGCGACGAGCCGAATGGGCGTCCGCGCCAGTACTCTCGGATTCGAGTTTAGCGCGGGGGTGCTTTCAACCAGTTGGTTGACAGGCGGCGGATCCCCGCCTATCATTTCAACCATATGGTTGAAGGATGTGAGAGAATGGGAAGCAAGAGTGGCATTCGCTCCTGGATCGGGGTGCAGCTGGCGGCATTAGGAATTGAACTGTTAATAGGAATGGCCGTCAATTTATGGGTCCAGATACCCGCGCGCCATCCGGGGACGGATGATGCCCATTATTTATCGGGATTATGGGTGGGTATTGTTTGGGTGTTGCGGCATGGAGGCATCTTGGTAGCCACGCATATTCTTCTGGCCTTAGCCTTGTGGCTAAGCAGCATCGGAATTTTCGCGGCCGCCGCCCGATCCGGTTCCTGGCGGCTGGGTCTTTGGACTTTGATAGGGTGGGTGGGAATCACGGGGGCTGGCTTTAATGGAGGAAGCTTCGTCAATTACGGACTGAACTTAAGCTCTTTTCTTATGACGGTCGGATTGGTGGTTGCCGTCGCCGGCTACCTTATCGCGTGGGGGGGCGGAGGGCGATGAGACATGCCTGAATCAGAAAGGCGGCAAGTCATCGTCGCGGCGGCATTTCAGCTAATTGCGGAGCGAGGGTTGGAAGGATTTCGGGTTCGCGCGGTCGCGGATATGGCGGGCTGCAATCATGCCACTCTTCTGCATTATTTTTCTTCCAAAGAGGCTTTGTTGGAGGCGGTTGTGGATTTTCTTCTGCGAAGCTTGCGGCAGGAGGGAGCCCAGCACGGGGAAACCACCCCCTTGGCGGCCCTGCGTCAAGAATATGAGGATTTACGGCTTCGCGTTCAGTCTCAACCAGAATTTTTTGTGGTTTTGAATGAACTCGAGTTGCGTGCTCTACGGGATCAAGCGGTATCTCACATGCTAAATAGCATGTATGATGCCTGGCGCGGTTATTTGTCATATCTTCTGCGCCAAGGCATGCGTGACGGGACCGTCCGCAAAGAGCTTCCTCTGCCTGAGGTGGTGGAAAGCCTCATCGTCTCTTTCCGCGGACTGGTGCTCCATGCCTTAAGCGAACGGGATACGGGCAGGTTTAGGATGGCTGTGGAAGCGGAATGGGCTAAGCTTGCGGGCTGGATAACAAATCAAAGTTAATGAATTGCCGCAAAGGGAAAAAGCAAAGTGTGTTGCGTATCGGCTTAGCATTTGCGGTTGCGCCACGTAGAAACCGATGCGTCCATCGAGCGTTTCGTGCCCCTAGTCATCAAACCGCAGAGCCACCTTCCGGTTCGCTAGATTCTGCTGAAAGTTCAGGAAAAACGGGCTGTTTGCCAAAACGCCCGAGGCACCCGCACGAGAGCATCGCCGACAGCCTGATCCAAACGGCCAAAGAAAATGGGTTGAACCCCCGCACGGATCTCGAATACCTCTTTGATCCCCTGCCGTATCAGGATCTGCTATGTGCCCTGGTCTCGCGACATCCCCGATTCCGTGAAATCCCCCGTTTTACCGGGCCCAACTCAAAATGCGCGTTCTTAGTCTCCCCCGCTAGGTGGGGACTATTGGACGCTTAGACAGCGTTATATCCGTTCTGATGGACTTATCCAAATTGGATCATTGCTGACCAAATTTGTCGCCACCTTCCTGGTTCATCGCGCCACGGCTTCTTAAGGTCTCAAGGACCG
>JAJYTS010000082.1 GCA_021792935.1 Bacillota bacterium
CGGCTACCAATCCGGCCTCAATCGTCTTGCCCAACCCCACCTCGTCGGCTAAGATGGCTCGACCATCCAACGCCTCCACAACTTTCAACACGCTGTCAATCTGATAGGCATGCACGTCCAAACCTTTATCCACGTGGCTTAATAGCTCCGGCCAGGCCTTAAGCTCTGATGCGCGGGCCAACGTCTTGGGGTCAATTATTGCCACCAACACCGCTCCCTTTTAGATCAAATCCGTTCCGGCGAGCAATTTCACTCAAGTCAAGTCTTATTCCCCGGTAAAAGAAAAGATCACCATATCGCGTCACGTGGCGAAGAACCCGCTCCATTGTCCACACCCGGGGAGGATGACTCACCTCTTCCCAAAGAATCGGCGTGGACACGGTCGCCGCGGCGGTGGCACGCAGGCTATATGCCATAACGGTGGTACGGGAATGCGTGTTTTGCAGATAATCAAGATACACCCGACTGCCTCGGTCTCGCTTTAAGCGGGCGATGGTGGCTAATTCCGGGATGGCGTGAACTACCACTTGCGCCCATCGACTCATGATTTCTTTCACGACGTCATGGTGCAGCCACTGGATAGGAATATAAAAATGAAGTCCGCGCTGGCCCGAGGTTTTGAGCCGGAAGGTTACGCCCAGATAGTCAAATAGCTGTTTGACCACCTCGGCCACCGCCACAACCTGCGGCCAGCCAGCGGGCGGGTTGGGATCCAAATCCAATATGGCCCAGTCGTGCAAAAACGGGTTGGACGTCATTCCCAGGGGGGCGTGCCATTCCAAAACTCCACGCCCCACCCAGCGCAGGATATCGCGGACGTCGCTGAGCGTTATCAATTGCCCAGGCTCAGGATGCTTTTGATAGAACATGGGTCCAGCCAGACCGTGAGGCCAGCGTTTCACCGTAAGAGCGCGGCCCCGTGCCTGATCCAAAATGTAATCGGCCACCGCGGCATAATAGGCGACCACCTCTCCCCGGCTAATCCCCAGATCCGGGTAAAGAATCCGTTCCGGATGAGGAATCTTCAGGTCTAGCACGCTCCCCGCCCTCTCGCCACCGCCGAATTCGTGCATGGCGCAAATATCCCTCCCGTGTCCGCTCCCGGTACTCGACTTCCACCATAAATGGCGTATTTAAGACGTCGGCCCCGCCCGTCTTCCCCCCAGCCGGCCGCCACCCCCTGGGGGCGGGAACCCGCCCCACACGGCGCAAGCGGTTTCCCTTATCCTCACCAATGGTCCAGTACCACATGCGGTCTTGCGACTGGGAGGCCGCTACCACCCAAAACCACCCGATCGCGACCGCCAAAAACTTTTGCCAGGAGCGTGACCGCTGGCCCGGCAAATAGGGACTGTCCAACCGCTTGGCCATCACTCCCTCTACTCCCAAGTCCCGTGCCGCCCGGAACATGGCCTCTCCTTCCTCCTCGACACCCCCAGACACCACCAGCGACCCGGATGAGCGCACCTGACGGCGAAGCACCGCCTGACGGGCGGCAAGAGGTTGGTGCAAAAGCCAGCGGCCTTGGCAATAAAGACAGTCAAACGCCATCAAGATATAGGCGGGAGCAGTTTTACGCTGCAGATCCGCGAAGCTGGGACGGCCGTTGACCCAGCCCACCAATTCCGCATCCAACACAATATTTTCGGGAAGAAGTTCGCGCACGTCCCCTATAGAAGGCAGCCAGGCCAATAAGTCATGACCTTGACGCGAATAGATGCGGAACTGGCGACCCACGCTAATAATGGCGCGGTATCCGTCCCATTTGGCTTCAAACCACCATCCCGGCCGCGAAAAAGGCGCATCCGCCGTTGTCGCCAACATTGGCTTGAGAAAGTCCCCCGGCTCCATTACCCTACCGTTCCCGCATCCCGTGACGGGCGATTCCGCACCGAAGCCTTTAATCTTTCCATCAGATCCAGCACTTCCCGCTCATACGCCACCGGACTGGGCGGGGTGGCCGGAGCCAGTTCCTCAATCTGCCGCAGCCGCTCTTGGCGATAGCGGTTAGGATAGCGGGAGGGCTCAAAGGCTTGTGCCATATGCTGCACCAGCACGTTTGCCATATTCATTTCCTCGTCTGTCGGTTGAGCCGCGCCTACCCCAAACTCCGCGCCATCGAGGCGCAGGCTCTCTGGATAGTACATGCGATGCAGCATGAGCGCATGATCGTTATAGGGCCGGACTACCGCCAGCGCCGGCCGAGTTCTCAACGTCATCTCCGCTAAAGCCACCCGGCCCAGTTCCCGCATGGTGCGGGTCAAAAGGGCATACGCTTTATGCCCCCCGGCGGCCGGTTTTAACCAATAAGCGGTTTCCCAATACACCGGGTCGATATCCGTAAGCTCAGGAAAATTTAAAATGGAAATGGTATGGTCGCTGGCAGGCCCACCATCCTCGGGAGGAAGAATCACAAAGCGGCCATCCGGCAAGGGTGCCCCGGTGGCAATCTCATCCTTTTCGACCACGCGATCACATTGAGGACAATATTTTTGGTACTGAATACGGGTTCGGCAAGTCTCGTGAATCCAATGAGTCGTCACCCGTTCGCTTTCCATGGCTTTAAAGACCTGGATGGGGATGGAAACGAGCCCAAATCCAATAACCCCTGTATATAAAGCCCGCATGTGACCTCCGCTTACGATATCACGGCGGAGCCATCCGACCCGCTCTCATGCGCCATAACCCCCGACTCCTCCCGGTCCTTCCAAAGCCCTTGCAGATGGTCTATTACTTGGGGCACATTATTGGCCAGTGACTCCCAGATGTCGCCCTTATCCGTGGAGAGAAGCCGAACATTGTCGCCCTGCACCACTAAGAAACCTACCGGATGCACCGTCACCCCCGCCCCGCTTCCTCCGCCAAAAGGATGCCCGGGTCCATCCGCGACACGGCTCCAGTACTCCCCTCCCCCCGCGGCAAATCCGAAAGACACCCGCGAGACCGGGATGATGGTGCCTCCGTCCTGCGTTTGAACAGGGCTTCCCACCACCGTGTTGACATCAATCATTCCTTTAATGGATTCCATAGCGGTCCGCATGAGAGTCTCAATGGGATGCCCCGATTCGTGAACGTGTGATGGATTTTCCAAGGCTGCGCCCTCCTTTGAAATGGCTAATCTCGGCAACGGCTGCCAGGATAATATCGGAGGGGCGGAGCTCAATTATACTGGTAAAATTGCCGTTGACGACCCATCCCTCCCAGGCAGGCCGCACGGAAAAGTGCGGGGCCCTGCACGCTCGTGGAGCGACTCGATCCGTAATCCACCACGACAAGAGCTGCGCGACCCGGCCTGTCCATAACGCCGTTTGCGCGGCGTCGGCCAAGCCAATCACGCACTCTAAATGAAACTCAGAAATAACCATCCGTCTGCTGAGGCGGCGACTCCCGCGATCTAATAGGGAAAATGCCTTAAGCGCATTATCGAAAACGCCCCAAGAAAACTTTAATGACGGGCGGGGGGTTCCGAAAAAAGCGGGAGCCGCGAGGGGAAGCCGCCATTGCCGCGAGCAGCGCCGGCCAAAAATGTCCAGTCCCAATTCCAGAGTGACCGCCACATTAACCATGGTGGCGCTGAGGGTAAACTTTAGAGGGCGAACCAGCAACAAAACCACAGCGATCGACCCTACAAGCAATAGAAACAGAAAAATCTCGACCATGACAACACCCTGGGGTTAGGGTGTCGTTTTTTGCTGATGCTATTCCCTTATGGGGTCTCCTGAGACAGAGGCGGTAAATCGGCTACGGCATTAAGCCCGAATTCCATTAAAAATCGATCCGTTGTGCCATAGAGGATGGGGCGGCCTGGCGCCTCCTTGCGACCCACTTCCTCGATGAGCTCACGCTGGGTCAAAGTCTCTAAAGCCCGTTCCGACCCCGTTTGACGTATGGTTTCAATCTCCAGCCGCGTGACCGGCTGCCGATAGGCGATAATCGAGAGCACTTCCCAACTGGCGTGGGAGAGAGGTTCCGGAGGGGAATGGTGAAGCCGTTCGGCAATCTTCTCATATAAATAGGGTTGGGCCGTTAGGCGCACCCTTCCCCCAACCCACTGCAGAGTGAGCCCCGACCCGCGATCATGCAGCATTCTCGATAACTCTTGCATCTGTTGCTCCACCGTGCCAGCGTCACAATCCAACCAAAGCATCAATTGCTGCAACGACACCGGGTCGGCCTGCAAAAACAGCAGCGCCTCCAGCAAATCAAGATTCATGAGTCACCTCATCGTTCTGGCGCTTGTTGACGACCAAGGAGCCAAATGGTGCGGTCTGATGCAATTCCACGGTCTGACCGTGCCACAAATAAACGGCCGCCAAAAAGGCGGCGACCCACTGGCTGCGGGGTTCCCCGAAAAGCTCCATTTGCAGCACCAAACGAGGCTCGCGCGCCAATCGCCCCAGCCACTGCCGCAGGTAATCCACCAGCGGCCGAGATCGCCGGGTCACGGTTTGCACCGCCGGGACGGCCTTCTGGGGAACCTTGGGGAAAGACCAGGCAAGTTTCCACACACTCGCGTCTTTTATGGGCGGAGGAGAGGGTACGATAACCGAGACGACTGGGCGCCCCAAAAAACGCGCCGCTTGTTGTCCGTGATTTTCAAGAACTTGCAGGGATTCTTCAAGCCATTCTGGTCGGCGTTCTCGGTCGAACGGGACAATCGGATCCTCCTCAGCCCCCGGATCAACCAATCCTTCCACCTTGCGCCGGACAATCCAGGCCGCCACCAGGACCTCCTCGCTCGCCTCCAGCATGTCACGGTATTGGCGCCAGCGCCCGGCCAGCTCCTTTACCAACACGGATACATCCATGTCCTGAGCCAACTGCGGCTGCCGCCGGATTTTATCGGCCAGAAGCTTTAAATCGCCGTCAACAGCATCCATATCAGATTGTCAAGTCCCGCTGCTTTTCTAATGGCCGGTCAAGACGAAGCACATCCTGCCAGTCCTCCCGCTCGATCCAAACCTGCGCCTGGCCTTCATGCACCGCCACCACCGCCGGACGTGGAACCCGGTTGTAGGTAGACGCCATCGAATAGCCGTAGGCACCGGTATCCCAAACAATTAACAAATCATCCACGGCGGGGTCTTGCACGTAGGCATCGCGCACCAGTATATCTCCGCTCTCGCAGTAGCGGCCGGCTACGGTAACCGCATAGCTTGGGGTTCTTGCCGCCTTTCCGTCCACGTCACACGTATAGGAGGCATCATACAAGGCGGGCCGGATATTGTCCCCCATCCCTCCGTCCACGGAAACGTAGGTCCTTCCTCCTGGCGTTTTTTTGAGAGCTTCCACCCGGTAAAGCGTGAAGCCCGCTTCAGCCACAATAGAGCGGCCCGGCTCCATAATGATCCGAGGGCGCGTCTGACCGGGTGGAGTCCATTCCCCCACCAGTCCCGCCAGTCGATTCATTAATTCTCCAGGTTGGGGAGGATTGTCTTGTCCGCTATAGCGCACACCAATGCCCCCGCCCAAATCAATAATGCTGGGCCAATAGCTTAGACGCTCCCAACAATCGTGGCTAAATTGCATCAGCGCCTCGGCGTTGGCCAAAAACGGTTCGTCATCGAGAATCTGGGATCCTATGTGCGCATGGAATCCCTCGACGCGGATATTCTTCAGGGCTAGGGCCTGTTCCAAGGCTTGAGTCGCTATGCCCTCCGCCATGGCGAAACCGAACTTGGAGTCGAAATGGCCAGTGCGGATAAATTCATGGGTATGCGCCTCAATACCCGGCGTAAGCCGCAAGAGAACCACCGCCGCCCCCTCGGATTCCCCGGCCATATCGTTGATGCGCCGCAATTCATCCAACGAATCGATCACAAAGTGACCCACACCGGCGGTCAGCCCCAATCGAATTTCTTCCCGGGTTTTTACATTGCCGTGAAATAAAATCCGGGCGGGGTCCATTCCGGCCGAAAGCGCCGTCACCAATTCTCCCCCCGACACGACGTCCAGCCCAAGCCCTTCTTGCTTGACGAGTTCCACCATGGCACGGCAGCAAAAGGCCTTGCCCGCGTAATAAGGGGTTCCCCAGCCCTGCAGCGCCTGCCCATACTGCCGCATGCGGTCCACGACCGTTTCATAATCAATCACGTATAAGGGTGTGCCAAATCGCAGCGCCAAATCTCGAAGCAAAACCCCGCCCACGCTAATGTGTCCAGTTTCCGATTTTACGTACGTGTCAGGGTGCATCGTGGTCCTCCAGTGATAAAAATTATGGGACACCCCTGGAGCGTCCCCATCCCAACCTCATAAAATAATTCCAAATTCACCTACGAGTATACCGCGCGCTCCGCCCGATTACCAGATGCGGACGCGGCCACCTAACCGCTTTTTGCTTGCCTTTTGGGTATAGAAGGAAGGGGTATTTCCGGCAAAGCCCGGATCTATGCAGTTTTTCTCGACGGTCGGCTAAATTCACGCTATAATGCATCATATTGTATAGTTATTCACATTGGAGGACACAGAATGCGACGGGTAGTGAAAATCGGAACCTCCACCACCGTAACCCCAGAGGGCCAAATCGATCGAAAGCGATTAGCCGCTATCGCCAAAGGGGTCGCCATGCTGCTAGATTCCGGCGACAATATCACGTTGGTCACGTCTGGCGCGGTAGGGGTTGGGAAAGGGCTCTTAAACGGAAGAACGCAAACTCCCAATATGGGGCGTCCGGCATTGGCGGCCATGGGTCAAATCGCTCTCATGAGCGCCTATCAGTCCGTTTTTCACCCCCTGGCGGTGGGGCAAATCTTAGTCGATCACTCCCATGTCTCGCAACCATCGTCCGCCATGGCGCTGCAGGCCACCTTGCACCATCTATGGAACGTCGGCATTGTTCCCTTAATTAATGAGAATGACGCCATAAGCGGCGCCGAACAGCGTATTGGCGACAACGACACCTTAGCCGCCCTCATTTCCAGTCTGGTGGCAGCCGACCAACTCGTGATTCTTTCAGACATTGATGGCCTCTATACGGATAATCCCGCCACCAATCCCAAGGCCACCCGGGTCTTAACCATCCCCCGGGTTTCCCTCGAACACTTTGGGCAATTTGGCGATGGAAACCCTGGCCCCTGGGGATCGGGCGGGATTATTTCCAAATTGCGAGCCGCTCATATTGCCCAAGGGTATGGCATAGAAACCATACTGGCAGCCGGGCATGACGACACCGTATGGCAGCGGCTGATTGATCAGGATTACGCGAACTTTACCCGCTTCGCCGCGCAAAAGGAGGCCTAGTCCGTGCTGGAAAATGAACTGGCCAGCGCCAAAGACGCGGGACAAGTGCTGGCTCAATCCTCAGCCGCTCAGCGCAATGCCATTCTAACCCGCATGCGCGATTTAATTCACGCGAATATTGCGGACATTTTAAAGGCTAATGAAGCCGACATGGCGCAAGCGGAGGAAAGTGGACTCGATGAGCCCAGGCGAAATCGGCTGCGATTGACCGCGCCCAAATTAGAGTCGCTTTGCCAGGGCCTGGGAACGGTGGCGCAACTTCCCGATCCTCTGGGCCGAGGACAGCGATGGACACTCCCCAACGGTCTGGTATTGGAACAGGTGAACGTGCCCTTGGGGGTTATCGGACTCATTTATGAAAGCCGTCCGGGGGTCACCATCGAAGCGGTCTCCCTCGCCCTAAAAAGCGGAAACAGCATTCTTTTACGCGGCGGCCGCGAAGCGCAACACAGCAACCAAGCCATCGCCGACTTATGGCAAATGGCGTTAAGTACTACGGGCCTTCCCCAGGCCGGGGTTCAACTGCTGCACGATCCCGACCGACGCCTGGCGCGCGAGCTCATGCATCTTAAAGGACTGGACCTGCTCATCCCCCGTGGCGGGACCTCCCTGATCCGCACCGTTGTCGAGGAAGCCACAGTGCCGGTGATTGAAACCGGAGTGGGAAACTGCCATCTTTATGTGGATTCGCAGGCCGATGTGGACATGGCCGTGCAAATTCTTTTGGACGGCAAAATGGGCAACCCTTCCGTCTGCAACGCGCTGGAAACCAGATCGG
>JAJYTS010000083.1 GCA_021792935.1 Bacillota bacterium
GTAGCGTTAGGCGGCGGTGCGGAGCAGCAAGCCCAGCGGATTCTTAAGCGGTACCAGATTAGCCAGCGTGAGCATCCGGTGACAGAGCCTCGCCAATTATTGCATCATATACGGGCGCGGTACGCCTTAATGGTATCGAATCCCATTTCGGATGAGCCCTGGTGGTTTTCCTTGCATGTGGGAACACGGCATGAGGGGCAAGTCGCCGCATCGTTACTTGAACAGGGCGTCGCGGCCTGGATTCCGCTGCATTTATCCTATCGAGTGCACGCGACCTTGAATGATGGATTAGATCCGCGGTCGGCGACGGTATGGAATTGGGAATTAATTGAGACTCTTCGGGTGGAGCCATTACTGCCCGGCTACGTGTTTTTAGGGAGTAGGGACTCCGACGCGGTGATACAGGCTTGGGGCAACCAGGTGCTTCGGTCTTCCGGGTGTTATCAAAAATATATTCGGGGATGGCATAGCTTAGAGGCCATGCGGAGGTCTCACCTCAAACGGCTGCAGTTGGCTAAGGAGCCGTCTTCGCTGGGTTTTGGCATTGGCGATTCCGTTTGGGTTCGACATGGGCCCCGCCGTGGACTCATGGGAGTTCTGACCTCTATGGGGCAGGGATGTGGTTGGATTCGCGACACTCAGCAAAAAGTCCACCGGGTTCTATTGCACCATTGCAGCGTTCCGCGTTTTGCGGCCCAATCTCTGGTGCATATCTTGGAGGGTTCGAATGCTGGACGGCGCGGGCTGCTTATGAAAGATTTTGGTTCATCTCTTGGCATCGACCTTGGCCGTTGGCGCGGCGAGGTGAGTATCCCGACCGGGTTTTGCGTGGTGGCCGATCCGGCCGAGGCTGGGGCATCCAAAGTGACCGACGGTTTTGTCGCTAAGGAACTACAGCGCCTAGGCAGCGCGCTGATGATGCCGCATCATGTCTTGGCCCGCACCGAGCAGGAGCAGTTGGCCAGATTGGCGAACTATCTCACCCCGCCGCAGCGTACTTTCCCCGGTTTGGTGGGGGCTCTGTTGGGAGTTCCCTACCACGAGCTTGGTGATGGCGATCGGCGAGTAGTGTATGAGGCGTTGGCGGCGGTAGCGCGGCGGGTTCCCTATTCCACGCTGGCCGCCATAATGCGATGAAAGCGGTTCTTCTCGCGAAGGGGTCATGGCGGTTTTTTGTCATTCTCGCCGTCAAGGTTATTTTAGGCCCGAATTGACTAAGGAGGCCTTTTTTCATTGGATCATCCGATTTTTATCGGCGGAGCCGGACGTTCCGGAACGACGTTGCTGCGAGTCATGCTCAACGCTCATCCTCACTTGGCAGGGGGACCCGAATTTAAGGTCACTCCCGCTATCGCGGAACTTTTTAACAACACCGTGGCGGATTCTGGTATTTTGCGGGCTTATATGGTGACTCCCGCGGAGGTCGCTGAGCATTTCCGTGCGTTGTTCGCTGGCATATTTGCCAAGTTTTTAGAGGAACGCAAGGCTCGGCGACTGGTAGAGAAAACGCCACATAATGTGTTGGCTATGCGGTCGCTCGGTCTTATTTTTCCCGACGCCAAGTTTATTCACGTCATACGCGACGGGCGTGACGTTGCCGCCTCTCTTGTGCGTCAGAACTGGACGGACAATGCCGGGCGCCGCTTGTCGTATGTGCAAAACATCCATAACGCCGCACTTTATTGGATGCAGGTGGTGAATCGGGGGCGACACGATGCCCGCGCTGGCCATCTCAAAGACCGCGTTCTGGAAGTGCGATATGAATTAGTGGTGCGGGAGCCGCGTAAGGCCATGGCGGGAATTCTGGAATTTCTGGACGAGCCTTGGGACGATGCCGTGCTGCATCATGAAAATTATTACCGCGGGATTGAGCCCCTGGAGTCAAGCATGGCGCAGGTGGCGCAGCCTTTATACACGAAGTCTGTTTCCCAATGGGAAAAGGCCTTATCCCGGGCCGATAAAGAGGATTTTAAACAGACGGCTGGCACCTTGCTGATCGAATTAGGTTATGCCGCCAACGATAATTGGTGATTGTTGGGCCGTCAGGCAGTCGCGCCAACGCCAGTGTCGGGGTGATTTTAGCAGGCCATCATCACCGTGGTTAGAATGACCCGAAAGGAGACAGAGATGGTCGATGTTCCGTCGAGAATCTTTGCCGATCAATCCCGATGATCATTTAACGGTATTGGCGCCTAGTATTGCCACCGAGGCGGTGGGAATGCGCGTGGTGACAATCGCGAAGAAAGTGTGGACTTTGGCTCCTTGGGGTTTTAAAGTACCCAATTGGCCTCGTGGTACGGAGTTGGTCCTGCGTGGGGCCACTGCGGAAGGCTTGCTGACGGCCACTGCACGCCTGGTTTCCCGGGATGGGGAGTGGACGGTCGCGATCTTGTCCTACCGGATTTCCAATCGGCGCGATTCGGAGCGTTTGCCCATTCACGTTCGCGTCAAGTACGGGTTGACGCGGCCTGAGCGCAGCGCCTATACGACTAATCTAAGTCTTAAGGGGTGTTTTATTGAAGGGCGCAGCCCGGGAATGATTGGCGAGCCCTGCTTTATCGAGCTTCATTGGGGGATCGACCGCTCCATTACGCTTCTTGCGCAAATTGTGCGGATTGAACAAATCCCTGAGTGGCGTTTTGCCGTCACCATTGTTGACAATACTCGCGACGGTTGGGACCGCTGGGTCAAAGCTTGGAAAGACATACAGCAATGGCAGCGCGATCTAGGCCACCGCGCTTAGCGGCGGCTTGATGGTGGAGGGGTAACGCGCATGATGGATCAAGCTGTCCAGTGGATGCAAGCCATGGTTGTCACGGCCGGAATCATCACGGGCCCGCTTTTGGGCGTGGCCCTGGTCATTGGACTGGTGGTGGGCCTCTTGCAAGCCGCTACTCAGGTTCAGGAAATGACCTTAACATTTTTGCCTAAGGTACTGGCGGTCGCGTTAGTGCTGATCATTGCCGGTCCCTGGTTTCTTCATATTCTCATACAGTTTTGCCAAGGGGCGTTTGCCCAGGCGGGAACATTGTGACGTTTATCATCCCCTGGGCTTGGTTTTACGTGTTGGGGCGTGTGATCGGGTTCGTGTTGCTGGCACCGGTCTGGGCCTGGAATGTGATTCCGCCGTGGTTTATTGGAGTGCTGGCCCTAGGGTTAACCGTAGCCGTCACCCCTGGAATTCAGGCGCCCACCCCCGCGTCGTGGTTGACCTTGGGGATTGGCTTTGGCGGTCAATTAGTGGTGGGCATAGCCATGGGTCTGACATTGGCGGTGGTGCTGGCAGGCGTTGAAATGGCCGGCACTTTGGTGACCAATTTATTGGGCATTGGCTTAGGAGCCTCGGCTGATCCAGCCGTCATGGTTAGTGGCGCGGGCTTATCCACCATTTTTGGGTTCTTAGCCATGCTTGCCTTTGTAGCGGGTGGCGGGCTGCTGCTATCGATTCAAGTTATGCACGACAGTTTTCTTGCTTTGCCAGTTGGCCAGTTTCCCATACTTTCCTTAGCGTGGCTAATCGGGCTGGGTCAAACATTGTTTGGGACCGCGTTGCTTTTTGGCGCGCCTTTGTTGGGGGCGGTTCTGCTGGTGATTTTCGCCATAGGAGTGCTAAACCGGGCCTTCCCCAGTATGAGTGCCTATTTCTTGGCTTTGCCCACAGCGATTCTCTTGGTCTTGGTCTTGTTTTGGATTTATTTGCCGGATACCCCGGATTTGCTCAATAGTTTATGGACCACGGCGTGGTCCACGTTAAGTCATCTTTTAGCCCAATGGAGTCGAGTCTATGGCCACTGATGAAAAGACCCATGCCGCGACACCCTATCATCGGGAACAGGCGCGTAAGGAAGGGCGCATGTGGCAAAGCCAAGATGCCCAAAATGCTTTGGGCTTATTGGCCGTATCCGGGGCCATCCTATCCTATTTAGGGTGGGCTGGTCCTCGCCTGGTGGCGGGGGCTCATGACATCTTGGCGGGAATGGGTCATCCCGGGGGGCTGGGGGCGGCTGCGGCCGCGGCTGGGCGCATGTGGCTAACAACGGCGGTGCCCTTGACCTTGGGAATCATGGTGTGGAATTTTTTGATTCAGGGGGTGCTGCGGGGGTTCCGTTTCACCTTTACCTTTCCGTTTGACACCGAACGCCTGAATCCTGTTCAAGGTCTGACTCACCTTTTTTCGCGGCAAACGGTATGGGAATTGGGCAAGGGCTTTATTAAGCTGTTATTCTTAGCGGCGCTGGCGGTTTTTTGGATTAAGGCTCATCTATCCCAAATGACGGATTTAGCAAATGGAACGTTAATCAGCGCCGTTTTCACCTGGGGGCAGTGGCTTTGGCAATTGTTTTTGTTATTAGGCTTTGGGTTTTTGTTGATGGGCGTGGCCGACGCGGTGTGGCAGCACCGCCAGTTTGAGCAGACGTTAAAAATGACCACTCAGGAACTTAGGGACGAGTTGAAGAATACGGAGGGCAATCCTCGCATTCGCGCCCGCCGCCGGCAATTGCGCCGACGGTTGGTGACCAATAGTCTTAAGGCGGTGCGGACCGCCACCGTGGTGGTTGTCAATCCTACCCACGTGGCAGTCGCTATTCAGTGGGCGCCTCATCAAGAGAGTCCGCCTCTGGTGGTGGCCAAAGGGATTGATGAAACTGCCCTAGTCATCCGCGGCATCGCGGCGGATGCCAATGTTCCGATTGTGGAAAATCCGCCGCTGGCGCGAAGTCTTTTTCCCACGCCGGTGGGCCAGGCTATTCCCGAATTTACTTGGCGCCCCATGGCTGTAGTCTTGGCTTATATACTACGTCACCACCCTCCAAAGGAGTCGCGATGACACTTTCTCGCATGACGCTATTTCGTGAAGCCCTTATCCCGATGGCGGCCATTATCGCTATCTTGATGCTGGTTATTCCCGTGCCGCCAGCCCTGTTGGACATGTTCCTGATATTAAACATGGGCTTTGCCGTGGCTTTAATTATTTTGACGCTTTCAGTGTCCTCGCCATTGGAGTTGGGATCCTTTCCCACGCTCTTGTTGTTGGCGACGCTGTTCCGGCTTGCCCTGGAAGTCACCGCCACCCGGCTCATTCTGACCCGGGCGGATGCCGGAAACGTGATTGCCACCTTTGGTCATTTGGTGGTTGGCGGCTCGCTGGTGGTTGGTCTCATCATCTTCCTCATTTTAATTATTATTCAGTTTCTGGTTATAACCCGGGGCGCTGAGCGCGTTTCTGAGGTAGCGGCCCGTTTCACATTGGACGCCATGCCGGGAAAGCAAATGGCGGTGGATCAGGAGTTAAACTCCGGACATCTCAGCGAGGCGCAGGCCCGCGCCAAACGTGAAGCGGTTGAGCAAGAGGCGGATTTTTACGGGGCCATGGATGGTGCCTCCAAATTTGTTCGCGGAGACGCCATCGCCGGGTTGATTATTGTCGCGATTAATTTAATCGGCGGCATGGTGATTGGTTTAGTGCAAAGCCACATGAGCATTGGCACCGCCGCTAGCACCTATTCAGTCCTGACCATTGGTGAAGGACTCACAACCCAGATCCCGGCTCTATTGCTTTCGACCGCCACGGGGTTTTTAGTGACACGGTCGGGAGGCGGGCGGGAGTCGGCGGCTCAAGCTATCACCCAGCAGTTGACGCGCATTCCCCGTGTCTTCTATTTCGTTGGGCTAATCTTTTTCTTGTTGGCCGTGCTTGGCATCCCGCCTTTGATGCCTTTAGTATTTGGGGCTTTGCTGATTGGTTTTGGCTATTGGTTGGATACCCGTCAGCGTCAGCAAGCGGATACCCAAGCTCAACAGGAAGCGGCAAGAAAACTGTCGGCGGCCCAACCGGCGCAGGCGTTGGCGGAAATTGGGGTCGACCGACTGGAACTGCAAGTGGGGGTGGGTTTGGCTCCCCTTATCGGCGGCACTGTGGGACAAGGCTTGCGCGATCGCATGGCCGCTCTGCGGCATAAGGCGGCGTTAGAGCGCGGGCTGATGCTTCCTCCTATCCGTGTACGGGATAATCTTGATTTGCCGATGTACGGCTATCAGATTCGCGTACGAGGCGGGTTGGTGGCGGAGGGGCTGGCCCGCAGCGACCGCCTCATGGCCATGGGGGGCGATCTGACGGGAATTCCTCATGCAGAGAAGACTCAAGACCCCATTTTTGGGACCGCGGCCATGTGGATTATGCCAGACGCACGAGCGCGGGCGGAATTAACCGGAGCCACCGTTATTGATGCGCCAACGATTTTGGTGACGCATCTGGCCGAGACCATTAAGCGTCATGGGTGGGAACTTTTGTCACGGGAATCGACTAAACTTTTGGTGGAGCACGTGCGAAAAACCAATGCGACGGTGGTTAATGAGCTAGTGCCGGAGTTGCTTTCCATGGGCGAGGTGCAGCAGGTGCTGCAGCAATTGTTGCGCGAGAACATCTCCATTCGTGATTTGCCCACCATTTTGGAAGCGCTGGCCGATCGAGCCCGCAACACCCGCGACTTGGATCAGTTGACGGAATCGGCGCGTCAAGCGATTAATCGAGCCATCATCGAGCCATATCTGGTCAACGGGGCTCTGCCCGCCATTACGTTAGCCCCTCAGACGGAGCAGCAGCTGGCGCAGGCGTTAGTCGCCACCGAGGGGGGAGGCCGCACACTGGTGTTGCCTCCCGACGTGGCCACCCGTTGGATGGAACGGATCAAGGCAACGTTGGAGTCAGCCAACACTCGCTCGCCGGTGCTTTTGACGGCGCCTTTGCTTCGCTATTATGTGCGGCGGTTTCTCGAGCGCACTTTCCCCAATCTGCCGGTTATGGCGTATAGCGAGCTTCCACAGGAGCAAGCCATTCGCACGGTTGGACAGATTGTGCTGGATGAGCCGTAATGGCAGATGGCCCTTTATTAGAAAGGTCAGGTGAGATATGAACTCCTTATTTATAGCGGCTAGCGGCCTTAAGGCCGACGCGTCCGCCATTGCCAATCTGACTAATGATTTGGCCAATGTGGATTCCACCGGATTCCTAGCGCTTTTGCCGCAAAATATCGGGGATCCCGCCGGGGTGGTGGAACGGGTGGGGGGGCCTATGGGCAACGCGCCTATCAGCACCGTCATCCCTATCGGCGTGGGCGCCACCAGCGTCATTTCGCAATCGCCCAGCAGCCTTAAAACGACCGGAATCGCTACCGACTTGGCACAAACGGGCGCGGGGTATTTTGTGGTGCAAACCGCCAACGGCGTCGCTTATACCCGTGACGGGCGATTTCACGTCACCCCGCAAGGGTACCTGGCCAATGCCAGCGGCGCCTTGCTGCTAACCGCGGCCGGCCAGTTAGTCAAGGTGAATAATGCCAACTTCTCCGTGACTCCTCAGGGGGTTCTCACTCAAACGGGATCCGCTCCCCAACAAATCGGATTGGCGAACTTGGCCGGTACCATGACGAGTCAAGGCCAAGGCATTCTTACCGGGGCGCGGGCCCCCTATCAAGGGACAGTTCAACAGGGGGCGGTTAATAGCTCGAACGTGGCTTTGGATACCACGTTGAGTTCGCTGATAACCTGGCAGTCCGCCTATCAAGCGACAGCGCAGGTGGTGACCGAGGAGCAGACCCGGCTTAGCACCGCCAGCGCCTTGGGATCACTGCAGAGCAATGTGCCGTAGCCATTAATGCTTTGGGTGAAAGGAGGGTATTATGAACAATTTGATTGGCATTGCGCAAAGCGGGCTTGCTACCACCGAGTTTTCCTTGGAGACGGTGGGGAATAATCTGGCCAACGCTAATACGCCGGGATATGGGGAACTGCAGAGTACGGTATTGGATCAGGCGCCGTTAAGCATACGTCCGGCCAATACGGTATTGGCCAACACCGTACTCGCCCCCGATTTGGTGGAGGGGTCGGGCGCCGCCATAGGGCCTGACAGCGTCAGTTTTAGC
>JAJYTS010000084.1 GCA_021792935.1 Bacillota bacterium
TATTTCCATTATATCATTAAGCTACGATGAGTGAAACAGAAATGATGTCTGCCTCACATGCCGTGTACTCTCTTCGGCTACATATCGTCTTCGTGACCAAATATCGACGGAAGACCTTAACGCCAGAACTCCTCGCGGCCTTGCGAGAAGCGTTCGCAGAAATTCTGGACGACTGGCGCTGTACCCTGATTGAGTTCGGGGGGGAAGCCGATCATGTCCATTTGCTGGTGGGTATCCATCCTGCGCTGAACCTTTCTACCTTGATTAACAATCTCAAGTCCGCCAGTGCGCGGAGGATGCGGAACCGTTTTGCCGATCACTTACGAAAGTTTTATTGGAAACCGTACTTTTGGCATCGGGCCTACTACGTCGGGAGTGTCGGAGGGGCATCCTTGGATACGGTGAAGCGCTATGTCGAGGCCCAAGGGACGAAAGAAAAACCCCGCAAGGCGGCCCAGAGGCCGCCGCCCGCTTGACCCCCTCTTGGCTATCGCCTAAGAAGGGGAATGCGCGGGCATTATGTTCAATGTTGCTTATCGTCATCTGTCGTTGGTAGTGGGGACAGAGCAAACGCGTGAATCGCCACCTAACGTGGCTGTGGATGAACCAATGCGCCGCACGCTTGCGGTCTTACACCCTGTTTCGGATGGAGCCAAACCGAGATTGCCCGGTGGCTGGAGTGCGAGGTCAGCGCCGCGTGGCGATCTCTGTATCGCATCCGGCAAGTGTGTCCGCGAGCGATCAATCTTAAAGGGCTAGCAACCCCAACTGCCCTACCTGTGACGACCCGGCCCGTAAGGACCGCGACGGGTCGGGACAACCCGACATTGGCGGGAAAGTCCCGCCAGTCAGACACGAAGCGACGCCCGCTGGCTTGAGGCTGGCGGCTTCGGGGCAGGAAGACATCGGGGCGCACAGGTGCGCACCGATTTTATAGCAGAACGGATATTCGTCGGCCCATATGCGTGCTACTGCTCAACCACCTGTTACCAATGGGCTTATTAATCTCCCGAGTATATTAGCTTTGTGTCCCGAGGACCTTGGGAATACGCGGGCGTATCGCCTATAATGGGAGGAACGCTGGCATAAGGGGGGCATGCCGTCTCTTATCCCAGTCTTTGAAGGGTTGGTGGCAGATGCGGTATTTGGCGCAATTTTCGGAGGCTCCTCGCACAGGGACGTCATCGTTTTGGACCGACGCACGGACCACGGAAGCATGGCTTATGCAGGAAACCCGTCAAGTCGAAACACGAAAATTAATGATCCGGGCGCGGGGCATCCGCCCGTTAATGCCGTGGCTTGCCTTTCAAACCGCGCCGTTGGGAATTGACGCGTGGCTTGACCCGATGGAGATTGGGGTGACATGGACCTATTTGGTGCAGTTTTTAGGCGAATTGGGCCCAGAACGGGTATGGATCCCCTGCGGCGAGGATTCCTGGGTGGGCTGGTCGCCAAAACGACTGACGATTCGGGCCGCACGCGACTCTTGGCTCTGGCTTTTGGCGGAAGATGTGTGGGACCCCGCGGCCTGGTCGCACGGACAGGAGTTGGAGTGGTGGGCTGAAGGTCGCCCGCAACATGCGGTGCGTTTACCCTGGGGAACGTCCGAACAGCGGTCCTGGTCAACCGGATGGGAAGAGTGGACCGTTCGAGGGGAAGCTAATCATATTAATGCGCTTTGGTTAGCTTTGGCCCCGCGATTGGGGGCTCGACCCTTGCGGGTTAAGTGGCGTCAAGAAGTTGCTCCCGCCTCGGAAACGCTGCTAGGACTCAAGGCCCGTTATATCGCCTGTGATTTGGTGAGTGATGGCGGACGGGACTCCGAATGGCTCAATCGGATAGGCGAAAGTCCCGAACCCCTTTATGTGCGTACTCAAGCGATATGGACGATACCGGAATGGACGGAACACTGGTCCACTATCATGACGTTGCGGCGGGTGCAACGCGGCACGCGTCTGGAAGCCACCTATTCTCCGCGTCAACCAATGCGGCGCGAATCCTGGAAAAGTTTGCAGCGTGAACGCCGCCGTATACCAATTTTGCAAATGCGCCCACTTGTTCTTGGTGGGGGAAGTAAAGACCTTTGGGAACAGCTTACCCAAGAATCGGAAGGCTGCCAGCGACAGGATCGCCTTATCAAATTTCTCAATTCGACGCATTGGCCCTCCCTGGGCGCCTCGTGCTCACGCGTCCGCCTGGCCCCTGGATGGAGCATCAAACGCTGGGCGTCGCAAGTGGGACTGTGGGTAATTGAGTATCAGGACTTACTGGAAGTATCCATCGAATGGCCCAGTTCGGCTCACCCTGGAAACATTGCCATATCCTCGAATGGGGCGACGCCGGTGTCCATGAATGAATGGGTTCGTGCCAGTCACTTTCATCGGCTGAATCGGGACCCCCGCTATTGGGCACACTGGATCTCTTCCGTGTTTTTACCCGTGCTGCAGAAATTTATGGAATTGGATTAACCACTGTGCTCGGTGCGCAGGCCATCTAGAAGCGCCCGCATCAAGGAAATTTCCTTGGCTAGGCGGCTGCGGGTGGTGGGAATTTCCAACAGTTCTTGTTGGGTGGCCGCGTTTAGGGGAACGTGCGCGGCAATCCAGAAGGACAGCAATGCGGGAGTTTGCGGCAAACTGAGAGAGGTCCCGTGATTTTCCACCATGGCGGACAGTTCCGAGGCCAATGCCCACGCTTCTTCGATGAGCAGAGGAGGAATGGTTTCCTCCGCTTCACTTACATATCGAAACTGGCCCACCATGGCGCTGCCTTGGTGGCGATATTGAAGAAGGTGCGCCCGTTGAATGCCGGCCACTCGTATCCGCCAGCCATCCCCCGATTCCGCCATTTCCAAAACCCGTCCGGTGGTCGCCATGCTGCAAGGCTCTCGATCGTGTCGCTCTAAGGCGAAAACTAGGCTATGATCTTGGGAGACAGCCACCCTGGCCACGGTCCCCATGCTTTTCGACCGAATGCCGACGGTGGACACAATGCCGGGAAAGACAACCTGAGCGATAGGAAGGAGTGTCATGGTAAATGTATCGCGAGTGGGCATTTTCGGTTTCACCTCCTTTAATTATTGTATCATGGAAGCGGTGATTGGCGGACCACCAGCCGGGTGCGGCCGCCGAGTGGAGAAATTTTACAGCTGTATTATTTATATGAGGAGTGGTGCGGCAAGATGCGGTATGGCTTAAGTGAAGAGCAGGAATTGTTCCGGTCAACCGTGCGACGATTGGCGTTAGAGCGAGTTCAGCCTCGTGCCGCGGAAATTGACCAAACGGGCGAGTTTCCTTGGGACATTTATGAACTATTGAGCGAAAACGGCCTGGTGGGCGTGGGAATGCCGGAAGAGCTGGGCGGAGGCGGGGCCGATTTGCTCACGTTCTGTTTGGCCGTCGAGGAGGTTGCCCGCGTATGCGCGACCTCCAGCCTTATTATCGCGGCTCAGCACTTGGGCGCCATGCCTATTTTAGTGGCCGGGAGTCCGGAGCAAAAGCGTCGATTCATTCCCGATATCGCCTCGGGAAAAAAGATTTCGGCATTTGCCCTAACCGAACCGGAAGCGGGATCTGACGCGGGAGGAACGAAAACGCGGGCAGTTCGCGACAATGACACGTACCGATTGAATGGCACAAAGGTTTTCATTACCAACGGTGGATTGGCTAAAACTTTGGTGGTGTTCGCCTCAACGGATCCTAGTCTAAAAACGCGCGGGATTTCCGCATTTGTTGTCGACGCCGAGTCCAGCGGAGTGTCGGTCGGGCGTATCGAGGAAAAAATGGGGATTCGCGGTTCGCAGACGGCGATGTTGAATTTTGACGATGTGGTGGTGCCCGCGGAAAATCTTTTGGGTCAAGAAGGCGAAGGTTTTAAAATCGCCATGCGCACCTTGGACAGAACCCGTCCTGGAATTGCCTCTCAGGCTTTAGGAATCGCTCAAGGAGCCCTGGACGTCACGCTCGAGCATCTTCGCCAGCGGCGGCAATTTGGGCGGCCTCTGATTGAGCAAGAAGCCATCCAGTTTATGCTGGCCGATATGGAGACTCATATTGAAGCGAGCCGCCATCTTCTTTATCGGGCCGCCGAAGTGGTGGAAACAGCGGGATTCGCCGCCAGCGCTTCCCCGGAAGTAACCCGCTACTCGGCCATGGCAAAGCTTTTGTGCTCAGACACCGCCATGCAAGTAACGACCGATGCCGTGCAGTTGTTTGGTGGTTATGGGTATGTGCGGGACTATCCTGTGGAGCGGATGATGCGCGACGCCAAGATAACCCAGATTTACGAAGGAACCAACCAGATTCAACGGCTGGTGATCTTCCGCAATTTATTGGAGAAAGGAACAATTTAGTGGCCCTAGTGAGCATTGGCGACCTGGTCCGCCATGTGGGCGAGGAGGTTGCCATCCAGGGGTGGGTGACGCATTTCCGCTCGTCGGGAAAAGTTCGCTTTTTAATGGTGCGGGACGGTAGCGGGGAGGTTCAGGCCGTTATCCGCGCCAGCGGGGAGGCGGGTGAAAAAGCCGTGCCGTTGGCCCTCGATACGGAATGTTCTCTGAGGGTGTTGGGGCACGTGCGCCAGGACGACCGTGCTCCTTCCGGAGTGGAACTAGACGCCACCGACGTGCAGGTCATCAGCGCCAGTCCCCAATACCCCATCCAGCCCAAGGTTCATGGCGTGGACTTCTTGATGGAACACCGCCACCTCTGGGTGCGAAGCCCCCGGCAAGCGGCGATACTGCGGATCCGGGCGCGCGTCATTCGCGCGGTGCGGGAATTCTTGGACAGCAACGGGTTTGTGGTGGCGGACCCTCCTATTCTTACTCCGGCGGCGGCGGAAGGAACCACCACGTTATTTGGCATTGATTATTTTGGAGAACCCGCCTATCTCTCCCAGTCGGGGCAATTATATATGGAGGCCTTAGCCATGGCTCTCGGGCGGGTTTACTCCTTCGGCCCCACATTTCGGGCGGAAAAATCTAAAACCCGACGCCATCTTACGGAATTTTGGATGGTGGAGCCGGAAATGGCCTTTTGTGAATTTGAGGAGAGCCTCGAGTTGCAGGAACGTCTTTTAAGCTATCTGGTGCAAGAGGTGTTGAATCACCAAGCCGGGGATCTGACGCAGCTTCAACGGGATGTTACGGTTTTACAGCGGGTCCAATCGCCATTCCCGCGAATTACCTATGATGAGGCTATTGAACGGCTGCAGGGGGCAGGGTATGACATTGCCTGGGGAGAAGACTTGGGGGCTCCTCACGAGACGGCGCTGGCGGCTATGTTTGAGAAGCCGCTGTTCTTGACCCACTTCCCCCGGTCTATTAAAGCGTTTTATATGCAGCCTGATTCTCATCGACCGGACGTGGTGCTGGCCGCCGATTTACTGGCCCCGGAAGGCTATGGCGAGGTAATGGGCGGCAGCCAGCGCATTCACGATCTGGACCTCTTGCTGCAGCGCTTAAAAGACCATAACATGGACCCGGAAGACTATTCCTGGTATGTGGACCTGAGGCGATACGGTTCTGTGCCTCATAGTGGGTTTGGGATGGGTCTGGAACGGGTGGTGGCTTGGATTTGCGGTTTAGAACATGTGCGAGAAACGATTCCCTTTGCCAGAACCTTAAATCGAGTCTGGCCTTAATCTAATCTTCGGGGGGCATGGACGTGGCTGACGAACCCATGAGTATTGGCGAGTATCTCAAGCGCACACGGTTAAGCCGGCGCTTAGAGCTGGCCCAGGTCAGCCAAGAACTACGCATCCGGACCGAATATTTGGAAGCGTTAGAGCAGGACCAATGGGACCGCTTGCCGGGTGAGGTGTACGGCATTGGGTTTTTACGCGGTTACGCCCGTTACCTGGAAGTGGACGCGGAAGCACTGGTAAGATATCGGCGCCGTCTAACCGGAAGCGCGGCGACACCGGGCACGATCGAGGAGTCGCCCGCTTCCCCGCCTCCGACCATCCCCCGGCGCTCTCGCAATCGCGCCGTCCGCACGTCCAAGTCATCGCGATCGGCCGTCCGCTCGTCACAACCCGGATCGGGACGGATTGTGCTGGGGGTGGCGGGAGTGTTGGCCGTACTTTTTGGAGTCGGCCTTTGGATGCTTGGGCATCCCCACTTGCCGGGATTTTTTGGTCAGGGCGGTACGCCCTCCTCGTCGGCTGAAAGGAGCTCCAGCACGCCGCCTTCCTCCCCAGCCAAGAAATCCACTGCCAGCCAAGAGGCGCCTCAGGTGTCGCTGGTATCCAACAATGCGGCCGCGGGAGATTTAGTCTATCATGTCTCGTCTGGCCCACTTGACCTGCATCTCACCTTTACGGGACTTTGTTGGGTAGAAGTGTGGAAAAATAACGTGAGTCTTAGTTCCCTGGGCACCACCTATCATGCTGGTCAAACAGCGTCATTCTCCGCTAGCTCCAGTTTGAAGATTTGGACAGGCACACGAGCCTATACGCTGACGGTGGACAACCAGTCCATTTCCCTTCCCGATCCCTCCCAACAGGTTCTTCACGTCACCTTCCAGAAGTAATAAAAATAACGGGTGCCGACCATAATACCCCTCGGGGTGAGGTGCGATGCGCCAGACGCCGGCAATACTAGCGGTCACGGCTTTTATGGTTCTTGCGGGGAATCCCTCCACCGCCGCGGCATCATCAGCCCCGTCACCGAATTTATCGGCCGAGGCGGCCGTGTTGATGGATGGGCGCACGGGCGCTCTTCTCTACGAAAAAAACGCCTTTTCGCAAATGGACCCGGCCTCCACCACCAAAATCATGACCGCGCTATTGGTCATTGAGCATGGGGATTTAAACCAGGAAGTCACGGTGTCACGACGGGCTGATGCCACGTCGGGCTCATCCTTGCATATCGGCGAGCGGCAGCGGTATTCCCGCCTTGATTTGCTGCGAGGCATGCTGCTGCGTTCCGGCAATGACGCCTCCGTGGCCTTGGCGGAAAGCGAGGCCGGGTCGGTGGAGCGCTTTGTGGCAGAAATGAATATACGGGCGCAGCAATTAGGGGCCTTTAACACCGCGTACGAAAATACTCATGGGTTAACCCAGTCCGGCCACTATAGCTCCGCGTATGATTTGGCCCTGATAGCCCGCACGGCCCTGAAACAACCGCTATTTCAAGAAATTGTCAAAAGTCAGCAACAGACCATCACGGAATTGTCGGGGCAAAGCACCCGCACCATCTCGAGCACCAATCAACTACTTTACGGCTTTCCCGGGGCGGATGGGGTCAAAACCGGAACCACCACGGCGGCGGGGCGCTGTGTGGTGGCCTCGGCCACCCGCGACAACCGCCAGCTTATCGCCGTGATCCTCAAAAGTGGGAATCGCTGGGGAGACGCCAGCGAGCTATTGAATTGGGGATTTTTGCAATGGCAGGGGGTAGAGGTGGCCGCTCCCGGACATGCGATCCTGCACGTGCCGGTTCGAGGGGGCCGCCGCTCGACGGTGGGGCTCTCCGTACATTCACCATTTTGGGTGGACGTCCGACAAAACGCCTCTTTTTCCACTTTGGTTAAAGCGCCAGCATCCCTCAAAGCTCCGTTATCGACCGGGAATCGCGTCGGCTTTATTTCTGTTGTCGGGTCGGGCCTTCCGCCTCAACGCCGAGGTTTATACCCTGACAACGCCGTGCGCGCGAAACCAATTCCTCTACGCATCTGGCATTGGATTCTCCCCTGGCGCCACTAACCGCGATAGTTGGGAACGCCCTCCTTCATAAGCTGGCTCAATGTCAGAAATCGGTACCCTTTTTGGCGTAGTTGAGCGAGGATGGTGGGCAAGGCCAGGTCTGTTTGTTTGCAGGTGTCTGACGCGTGCATGAGAACAATATCCCCCGGGTGGGCGCGACCAACCACCCGTTGAATGA
>JAJYTS010000085.1 GCA_021792935.1 Bacillota bacterium
CCATATCTCCACCGACGAGGTGTATGGAAGTCTAGGGGCCAGCGGCCAGTTTGATGAGAGCTCACCCCTTCACCCCAACAGCCCGTACTCGGCCAGCAAAGCCGCCTCAGATTTATTGGTGCTGGCCGCTCATCGCACCTATGGCCAAGACGTTATTGTCACCCGCTGTTCCAATAATTACGGTCCCTATCAATTTCCGGAGAAGCTTATCCCCCTGTACATCACCAATGGGTTGGAAGGCGAGCCTTGGCCTCTCTACGGGGATGGGGAGAATATTCGTGACTGGCTTTATGTGGGGGATCACGTGGAAGCCTTGTGGCTGGCCTTAACTAAGGGGCGAGCGGGCGAGATATACAACATTGGCGGTCGCAATGAGCGCAGCAATCGCGAGGTGGCGTCGGCTTTGCTGGCCCTCATGAGCTTGCCTGAGGAGACGGTGGTGGCGGTTCCTGACCGCTTAGGCCATGACCGGCGCTATGCCATCAATCCCGGCAAGGCGGAAGTGGAACTGCAATTTCGACCCTCGGTTGATTGGGACGCGGGGCTGCAAAAGACGGTAGCCTGGTACCGTGAGAACGAGAAGTGGTGGAAAGACGTGAAATCGGGCCAATACCGCGAGTTCTACCACCGCCACTATTCCACCTTAAGAACTCATACTCATGAATCTTAGGCTGACGGTGGCGGTCGCCCTGGCTCGGCTGGCAGGATGGGCCAGCCGCTTGAGCGGACGGGGGGGCAGTTCCCTCCCCGGACTGGTGGCGCGGCGCATTTATCCCGGGGTGCTGCGGGACTTGTCCTCCCGGCTTAAATGGGGCACGGCTCTTATTACCGGCACCAACGGGAAGACCACCACCGCCGCCATCGTGCGGCGCATATTGGCCGCATCCGGCCAGTCGGCCTTGAGTAATCGGGCGGGCGCCAATCTTATTCTGGGCCTAACGGCCGCGTTTACAGAGGCCCCCTGGCGGCCCGCTAAACGGGCCTTTTTGGCGCTATTGGAAACGGATGAGGCTACCATGCCGCAAGCCGGAAAAGAACTGAAGCCGCGGGTCGTGACCGTCACCAATTTTTTTCGGGATCAGCTTGACCGCTATGGAGAATTATCCACCACCGTCGCATATGTCAGGCGCGGGATTGAGGGAATGGCGGAAGAGGCTGTCTTGGTACTAAACGCGGATGACCCGCAGGTGGCGGCCTTGGATACGGGAGAACGACAGTCCGTCTTTTTTGGGTTGAATTCTCTCACCTCCACGCGGTCAAGTTCAGAAGATGCCATGGATGCCCGCTTTTGTCCCCACTGCGGTTCTAACCTCCTTTATCATGCGCGGCATTATGCCCATCTTGGCCATTATCAGTGTCCTCACTGCGGCTGGGCCCGCCCCGCGCCCCAGGTTTTGGTGGAGCGTTGGGACCAGGGGCGGGAATTGGTATGGATTCGGATAAACGGGGAGGAGCATGAGCTTTCCTGGCGAATTCCCGGTCTCTATAATCTCTATAATCTGGCCGCCGCCGTTTCCACGGGGTTGGCTCTGAACATTCCTCCAGGGGTCATACTAGGCAGCTTGCGTGAATTTAAACCGGCCTTTGGCCGTATGGAGAGCCTCTGGGTTAAGTCGGTGCGGATGTGGCTGGCGCTGGTGAAAAATCCGGTGGGATTTAACCAGGTGTTGGCCATGGTGGCGGAAAACGCCAGCGCTGGGGAGCGGGCCATTATGGTGCTGATTAATGACCGCTACGCCGACGGCCAGGATGTGTCCTGGCTTTGGGATGTGGATTTCGAGCATTGGGTTGAGGCGTTGGGGCCGATTTCATGGTTCGTGGGAGGCATTCGGGCCAGGGATATGGCGGTGCGCTTAAAATACGCGGGAGTACAGGCATCGCGCGTGGTAGTGGAGGAGAACATCCCCGCGCTTCTTGACCGTGCCCTTAGTGACCTCGAAGAAGGCACACTCTATGTGCTGCCCACGTATACCGCCATGCTGGAGGTGCGCCGACAATTAACCCAGCGCGGCTTGGCTCCGCACTTTCGGGAAGGATGAGTCATGGCAATTGAAAATAGCTATCCGGTGGTCATTGGCACCGCTGGCCATATCGATCACGGGAAAACCACTTTGGTCAAGGCATTGACTGGTCAGGACGCGGACCGCTTGCCCGAGGAAAAACGGCGCGGCATCACTATCGACTTAGGTTTTGCCCACATGCCGCTGCCATCCGGCCGCCATTTAGCCTTTATCGACGTCCCCGGTCATGAGCGCTTTATCCGCAATATGGTGGCGGGTGTGCATGGGATGGATGCGGTCCTGCTGGTGGTGGCGGCCGACGAAGGGGTCATGCCGCAAACGGTGGAGCATCTTGCCATACTCCGATTGCTGGGGGTGCGGCGCGGGTTAACGGTGATTACCAAGGCGGACTTGGTCGATGACGAAATGTTGGAGCTGGTGCAATCCCTGGTCAGCGATGCTGTCCACGGCACGTTTTTGCAAGACGCGCCGTTGCTGGTGGTGGATGCTGTCTCTGGAAGAGGAATCCCCCCCTTGCTGCGGCACTTGGAAGAGATTGCGGGCGGGGTAAAGCGCAATGTCGAAACCGGGGCGGCGCGGCTGCCCATTGATCGAGTTTTTAGCGTCAAGGGATTTGGTACGGTGGTGACAGGCACCTTGGTGTCGGGCCGGATTGCTGTGGATGAGGCGGTGGAAGCAGTTCCCTTGGGCCGTACTGTCCGGGTGCGAGGTCTGCAGGTGCATAATCAAAGTGTGGCCATGGCTTGGTCGGGTCAGCGGGTGGCGGTTAATCTGGCGGGAGTGGAGCGAGGTGATATCCGGCGCGGGGATGTGCTGGCGTCTCCGGGAACTCTTTCGGGAGTGGAACTGGTCGCGGTGGAGCTGGAACTCATTGCGGGAAGTCCGGCGGTGGTGGATGGCATCCGCGTGCACGTACACGCGGGAACAGATGAAGCCCTGGCCCGTGTCTATCTTTTTGAGGGGCGGGAGCTTCAGGCGGGTGAGCGCGCTTTTGTGGAACTGCGGCTGGAAGCGCCCTTGGCGCTTAAGCGCTGGGATCATTTTCTGGTGAGAGCATATAGCCCCGTCTTCACCATCGGAGGCGGAATTGTGCTGGAAGTGGGGCATCATCACCGACGCCGGGAAGAAGGGCTGTTGGAGCACTGGCGGCGGCTTCGCGACGGCGATGACGTTCTGATTGCCGCCGATTTGCTGCGCCACGCGCAAGCTCCCCTGGAGGCCCGGGAAATCGCCTCGCGTCTGGGGTTGGTGGCGGGCGAGGAAGGGGATGCGCTGGCGCGGGTCCCCTCGGCTTGTTACCTAGATGGCGGATATGTGTGGGACCTGGGATGTTTTCAAAAATGGGTGGAGAGCATGCGGAGTGGACTCTCGGCCTATCTATCGCAAAGGCCCATAAAGCCAGGAATGCCCATTGAGGAAGCCAAAACCAAGTTCGCGGTTAATTGGCCCACGCGGCTCTTTCGCGGTGCCTTGGAGCGGGCCGGCATTATTTTTGACCGGGAGTGGATTCGGCTGGATGAGACTCCGGCCCAGCTCGCTGACGGTAATTTGCGGGAAGTGGAGCGGGTTTATCAGGCGATCCGCGACCAGGGCCTCAAACCCGAGTCGTTGGAGGCCATACACGAGCGATTGCGGGTTGCCACCGAGCAATTTGACGACATTGTGGAGCGGTTGTTTTTGGAGGGCCGCTTGCTGCGGCTGGAAGACGGGTTGGCCATCTCGTTACACGCGTATCAGCAGGGCCGCGATATGATAGTCGGGGTGCTGCGAGAGAAGGGGAGGGCCAGCACGGGAGAATTGAAAGAGGTGTTGGGAGTGGGGCGGCGTTTGGCGGTGTTGTTCTTGGAGCTTTTGGATCGCGAACGGGTGACCCGACGCCTGGCTGACTCGCGGGAACTGGTGGGCTGATGGGGCGTATTGAAGTGGCCTGGAGCAAGGTGCCCAAAGGGGGACTGGGGCAAAGCGGCGACAGCATTGAATTGGTGGAGCGGCCGTTGGGAGGACTTTCCCTGGTACTGGCCGACGGCCAAGGCTCAGGGCTGGCGGCGCGGCGGATTAGCCGCATGGTGGCCATGAAGGCGGTTCAGCTAATCGCTGACGGATCCCGCGACGGGGCAGTGGCCCGGGCGGTTCAGGATATGTTGTACACCGCCCGGGAAGGGCGGGTGACGGCGACGTTGGCTTTGCTGTCGGTGGATTTGCATACCAAAACTTTGGTGATTGCCCGAAACGCTCCCTGCCCGGTGTTGGTAAAGCAGGCGGAGCGCGTCTTTCGATTGGAAGGCCATGCCGAGGTTATCGGCACCTATCGCAAGACCCGGCCCGCTATGACGGAATTGTCGGCCGACGCGGGCAGCATTCTTTTAACATTTTCCGATGGTTTTATGAATGCAGGCAAGCGCTATGGAAAGAGCCTGGACTGGAACGCGTGGGAATCAAGGCTGGCCGCGCTTTCGCCCCTGGACTTGGAAGGTTTTGTGACGGAGTTCATGGATGAGGCCCTGGAACTAGAAAAGAGACGGCCGAGTGACGACATCAGCCTGATGGCGCTAGGATTGGAAGGGGAGGATGATTCTGCCATTAGAAGACTTCACGCCAGCATCCCCTATTAGCCCTCTGGTTTTGGTGGGAGTGTGCGCGGCGGGAAAGAGCACGCTGGCCCATGGGTTGCAGGTGCGGGGAATCCAGTCGCGGGCGGTGGCGCAAGAGCATTCGCAAGTCCCCACCCTCTATCGCCGTTCGGGAAATCTGGTGGTGCTGTTGGTCGCCGATTGGGGTACGGTGCATCGCCGTCGGCACTTGGCTTGGGATCCAGGTTTTTACCGGGCCGAGTGGGAACGAATCCGCTTGGCGCGAGACGAAGCCGCCCTGGTAATTCATACCGACTGGCTGAATCCTCAGCAGGTGGCCAATCGGGTGACGGAATGGTATGATGCCCGTTTGGGATTTGATAATGTATGGCGGTCGCGGCCAGAACTGGCAGACGCGGAGCAAGCACGGATTCGGGCGCAATGGCAAACAGCGCGCTAGTTTGACAGCTTTTTTGCCCGGGGTTTATAATTAGGCGGATTTTTGGACAGGAGGGGACCCGATGCGCCAACGCAGCATTCTCGCGCTGGTGGCGCTGGTGGCGGTGCTCATCGTAGCCGGCGGCTATTTTTCCGTAATTAATCCCATTACCAGACATTTGAAATATGGATTGGACTTGCGGGGCGGCATTACCGCCACATATCAGGCGGAGCCAACTCCGCAGGCTCCCGTCAATGCGCAATCCATGGCTAAAGCGATGCAGATTTTATCGTTTCGCGTGAATAAATTGGGTGTTAGCGAACCTGTCATTCAAGAGGTGGGCAACTCTCGCATTGCCGTTAATTTGGCAGGGGTGAAGAATCCGGAGCAGGCCTTGCGCTTTTTGGGTCAGACGGCGCTTTTGCAAATAAAAAGCCCTACGGGAAAGGTGTTGGTTACCGGGGCCGATTTATCCTCGGCCGAAGGGGAAATTTCACAGGGCCAGTATGTGGTGGCCCTGAGTTTTAACAGCAAGGGCGCAGTTTTGTTCAAGCAGGCCACCACCAAGTATTTGGGCCAGCAATTGCCCATTTATTTGAATGGCAAACTCGTGGAAGCGCCTAAAGTCGATACGATTATCCCCAATGGCCAGGCCGAATTGTCAGGAGGTTTTGCCACCCTGAAGCAAGCCCAGCAAACCGCGTTGCTTTTGCAGTCGGGAGCTCTTCCGGTCAAGCTGGTGGTGCTGGCCAGCAACACCGTGAGCGCCACCCTCGGCCATCAAGCCGTGGTGGCGTCCAAGCGTGCTGCCGCCATAGCCATCGCTCTTATCGCCTTGGCCATGATTTTTTGGTATCGCTTGGCGGGTTTGTTGGCGGATATCGCCCTAGGGGTGTATGCTTTCTTGCTGCTGGGAAGCTTATGGGCGGTGCACGCCGTCATTACCATTCCCGGTATCGCAGGGATTATTTTGTCCATGGGAATGGCGGTGGACGCCAACGTTATTATTTTCTCCCGGGTGCGAGAGGAAATGGTGTCCGGGAAAACGCCGCGCGCGGCTATTGAAGTGGGCTTTCGCAACGCTATCCGGGCCATCATGGACTCCAACGCCACCACCTTTATTTCCGCCATTATTTTGTTCTTTATGGGAAGCGGAGATGTGAAAGGCTTTGCCTTGACACTGATGATCGGCATTGTGATTTCGCTGTTTACGGCGGTATTTTTGACCCGTCAGTTCATTCGTTTGGCCGCGGACGCCGGTTGGGCCCGCGTCCGTGCCATATTCGTAGGGTAGGGGAGGATAGCGATGACTTTTAAGGTGGACTTTATTAAGCATCATAGACTCTGGTTTATCCTCTCCGCCATTTTTACCGTGGTGGCCCTCTTTGGGATTTTTGTGCGCGGTTTGAATTACGGCATCGATTTCACCGGGGGAACCCAGTTTCAGTTAAAGTTTTCCCATTCCATCACCGTGGCGGCCGTGGACCGGGTTTTGACGGATCAGCATATCGGTCAAAGTCAGGTGGTCTTTGTCGGCAGCGCCCATCGCGAAGTGCAAATCACCACGCCCACCATTAGTGAACAGCAGCGCAATCAAGTCTTGGCGAAAATGAAGGCGGTAGCGCCTTTTCAAGAAATCTCCACCAATCGGGTGTCCGCCGTGATCGGCAAGCAGACCGAGCGGGCGGCCTTGATCGCGGTGCTTATTGCCACCGGCGCCATCATTCTCTATATCGCCATACGCTTTGAATTCCGTTTCGCCTTGGCTGGCATCATCGCCCTTTTGTTGGACGTGATTATGACGGTGGGAGCCGTGGCGTTGATTCACGTGGTGCTCACCACTTACTTCATCATGGCGGTGCTGACCATTTTTGGGTACTCCATGAACGACCGTATTATTGTGTTTGACCGGATTCGCGAAAATCTGCATAAACAGCGGAAAAACGAGCCTTTACAAGAGGTGGTCAATCGCAGCCTCAATCAGGTGCTCATGCGATCTATCAACACCTCCACCACCGTCATGCTCGCCTTGGGGGCGTTGCTCGTATTTGGCGGATCGACCATTCGCGATTTTTCCTTAACCATGCTCATCGGGGTATTTATCGGCACCTTCACGTCTCTGTTTATTGCCAGTCCGGTGTGGATGTTGTGGCGCCTGCGGGATGACGCCCGTCGCAAAGCCTCGCCCCGTCCCGTTCGGGCCGACTAAAGCCCTAACTCCCGGGTCAAGCTAGCCGGGGAGGCGGTAGCGGTGGCGAATCTCTGGTCATGAGTTGGGCGTGGCTTCTCTTGGTGTGGATTTTGGTCTGGGTAAATGATTGGCCCTGGCTTGTGGGGTTGACCGTTCTTGCCGGAGTTGGGGCACGTCATTCCCAGTGGCCCTGGCTCGTGGTCGAGTTCATTCTGGTGTTGTGGCTGGAGGCGGTTCTGGCCTATTGGCGGCCAACCGGTTGGCGTCGCGGGCAAGGGGCGGACTTGGGATTTGAGGGTGCCGCGCTTGGGCTGTTCACGTTGCTTTTCGGTACGCTGGCGGGACTAGTGTTCTGGCAGGTGAGTTTGGGATTGGACGCCCGGGCCCGTCTTGAGGCCATGCCGCGCTTGTTCCGCCGTCTGGCATGGCTCCGTGGCATTCGAGCCGCGGGGGGACTGGCCGTGATCATCCTTTATTCCCATGGATTGTGACCAAGGTTTGGTACAATAGGGCGGAGGTGGATTCCGTTGGCCTTGGTAGCCGAGCGGGATCGCCGCAACCGCCGGGCGGCGATAAATAATCTTCTTTTCAACCTGGTACTGACGGTTGTCAAGATTGTGGTAGGCATTTTGGGGCG
>JAJYTS010000086.1 GCA_021792935.1 Bacillota bacterium
TGAGCCGGCTGACCTTGGCGTACGGTACCGTCTACAGGTTTTCTTCGCGAAAAATGTCTTGAGCCACACGGAAACTATCCATGGCGGCAGGGAACCCACAGTAAATGACCGCCTGCAGGAAAACTTCTTGTATTTCCTCTTTGGTGACACCGTTTCGAATGGCGCCGCGAAGATGAATCTTTAATTCGGTGGAGCGATTGAGCGCGGTTAACATTGCCAGATTTAGGAGACTGCGCGTTTTCGGATCTAATCCGGGGCGGGACCAAACCTCTCCCCAAACCATGCGTGTGATCATATCTTGAAATGGTTTGGTAAACTCGGTAGCCCCATTGAGTGCCTGATCGACATATTTCTCTCCAAGAACTTTCTTGCGCATTTCTAGGCCCTTTTGAAACTTGGCATCTGATGCATCCATGAGACAAATCGCCTCCAGCAATTGTAGTACCACATTATACCACGTGCTTTGCCGGACTCGTTGGTGTTAATTGCGCGGTTGTTTTCTAAACTTATCCTTAGCGTTTGCCACTTGTGTCGACCACTCCCGTCGGGGCTTGGGACTCCCGGTGTAGGGGGGGGTGTAGACGCGGCCAAGGGCTGGAGTAGGGGATTACCCGAAATGTGAGCCGCCCTCTCCCACGAAGGCAGCAACCCCTTTTCCGTGAACGCCAATTGCCAGGGGGAAGGGGTGACTCTTCGATATGGGGCAGTCACGGATCACGGGGGGGGGTATAGTTTTGGAACGGCGCAACCGGGAAAATGATGGGTGATTCTCCATCTTATGCTATTCTCAGGGCGTCGAAGGAGGCCATGCAATGAAAAAGCTTATACGAACGTTATTAAGGATTTGGTCGACAAAAATGGATAGAGAACTGGGGTGCCACAATGCCTGAGACGGATATGGCGGTTTCCATTCGAGATTTGCGGATTTCGTTTGGCGACAAGCGGGTGCTGAACGGCGTCAACCTTGAGGTTGAGCGCGGACAAATCGTAGGCTATATCGGGCCTAATGGTGCCGGAAAAAGCACCACGATTAAAGCGGTTTTAGGGCTTGTGAAGGATTACGCTGGCGAGATTCGTGTTTTCGGTCAGACTATTGGGGACGGTGATGGTGGGTATAAACGGAGAATCGGCTATGTCCCGGAGACAGCGGAAATTTATGAGGCGCTAACGGCGCAGGAGTATTTAACGTTCATCGGACGTCTTTATGGGCTTGATGAACGGACGGCAGACCGTAGGGCCCGCGCGCTTATGGGTATCCTCGACCTTAGTTCCGCGTACCACAGTCGACTTTCCTCGTATTCCAAGGGGATGCGCCAGAAGGTCCTTTTGATCTCCAGCCTCCTGCACAATCCCGACATCCTGTTTCTGGATGAGCCGCTAAACGGTTTGGATGCCAATAGCGTAAGCGTGGTGAAAGACATCTTGGCCCAGCTCGCGGCCAAGGGCAAAACCATTTTCTACTCATCGCATATCATGGAGGTGGTCCAAAAAATTAGTCACCGGATTGTGCTCCTAAATGAGGGTCGCGTGGTCGCGGACGGCAGATTCGAGGATCTGGCGAAGCAAGCCAGTGAACAATCGCTGGAGCAAGTCTTTAACGATATTACTGGATTCCATGAGTACGTCGATATTGCCGCCCAGTTCGTGTCGGCGGTCGACGAGGTGGTGGGATGAAAGAGTTTTTGTCATTGTGGCTATTGGATCGCTGTAGCCCCATCTTAGAAAGACTGGGCTGCGACTACCCGCTGCTGCGGGCGATTTTGAAGGTTAAGCTGACCATGGACGCGCGTCGGGTACCCACCATCATGCGCAAGTCACGGGTCACAAAGCCGCCTAAATCGGATCGCAATAGTTTGATTCCGGCCCTGGTGGTTTACGTCTTTATGGGATTGATTCTCGTTCCCTTTGTCCTTATGCGGGGGAACTATGTGTTTTCAATGAGCACGGCGTTCGCCATCTTAATGGTTCTGGTCCTGATGTCGATGATATCGGATTTTTCCTCGGTATTGCTTGATGTGCGTGATCGCGCAATCATTTTGACCAAGCCGGTGCCGGAACGGACCATCAGCTTTGCCCGAGGCATCCACGTCGCCATTTATCTTTCTTTGATAACGGGCGCCCTCGCGGGACCCGCGTTGATCGCCGGGTTATTTGGCCAGGGCATTGAGTTCTTTTTGCTGTTTCTCCTCATGGTGGGTTTGTTAGACTTGTTTGTCTTGGTGTTTACGGCGCTCTTGTATCTGGCTGTGCTTCATATTTTTGATGGGGAACGCCTTAAGGACATGATTAATTATGTGCAGATCGGCATGTCTATTGTCATGCTGGTAGGTTATCAGCTTGTCGGTCGATCTTTTGACCTTTTCCGCATGCACCTCGAATTTCAAGCGGCCTGGTGGCAAGCCTTGATTCCACCATTTTGGTTTGGGGCCGCGTTCTCGTGGCTGCAAGCGGGGGCTCATGGCGTTGAGACCGTGATCATGGCGGCCTTGTCCATCGCAGTGCCTGCAGCCTTGTTTGGTCTTTACATCCGCTTGATGCCCACATACGAACGCCGGCTGGAGAAACTTGCGGAAGACACCCAGCGCCATACGGGACGTGCGCCCTGGCTGCTTTCATGCATCACCAAACTCGTTTGCGCCAGCCGTGAAGAGCGGACGTTTTTTCAGTTTAGTTGGTTAATGATGGCCAAAGAACGGGACTTTAAACTGAAAGTGTACCCATCACTGGCACTCGCCTTGGTTTTTCCTTTGTTCTTTATGCTTAATCCCGTTGTTTCGGGCGGAGGGCATACGATGCCTTCCGGCAAGGCGTATTTGTATATCTATGCCACCGCGATGGTTGCGCCCACGTTTTTGCAGATGTTAAAACACTCGAGCCACTATAAGGGCGCTTGGATATACCAGGTGGCCCCGGTGATAAGGCTCTCGTCTATCTATAGGGGAGCCATCAAGGCGGCCCTGCTCCGTTTGTTTGTACCAGTCCTGGTCATTGAGGGCCTCATCTTCATCGCGATCTTTGGCGTTCCGGTTGTCCCGCAACTCGTGCTGGCGGGTCTTAGCATCAGTGTGTATACGGTTGTCGGTTTCTGGCTTATGGAAAAAGACCTGCCGTTTTCGCGCCCCTTCGAATCCCGGCCCGCGGCCAACC
This sequence comes from Bacillota bacterium, assembly GCA_021792935.1. Taxonomy (GTDB): domain Bacteria; phylum Bacillota; class Sulfobacillia; order Sulfobacillales; family Sulfobacillaceae; genus Sulfobacillus_B. The sequence goes on from JAJYTS010000086.1 coordinate 3,148, forward strand.
GCTATATGGTATTTGTGTTGATTTTTCTTATCCTGGCGTTGGTAGGCATCCATTTTGTCTTTACCTTGGTGCCATTCGGGACCTCTATCTATATGGGCATTCTGCTTCTCCTGAACGCATTGGTCTGGAGCTGGGGTTTCCGATTCTTGGATAAACCGGCCCTTACACAGCAATCAGGCATGGTGGCGCGGGAGTAATGAGTGGCGGCCAACGCGTATCCGCGCGAACACCGACCGTCTGTTCCTGCGTGTGCTCCGTCATTGATGTTAACGCCTTAGTTCTTTGTAAGGGGCAGTGGACAACGATGGCCTCGTTGGCAATTCGCATGGGGTTTGCTCTATCATAGGTGAGGCAGCGTGCACAGTCATCCAAGGAGGAACATGAAATGAACGCGGAACCCTATCGCATCAAAATGGTTGAACCCATCGCTCTTATTCCCCGGCAGGCCCGAGAACAGGCTCTGAGGAACGCCGGTTATAATCCTTTTTCCCTGCGATCCGAGGACGTGTATATTGATTTGCTTACGGACAGCGGAACCGGTGCCATGAGCGACCGGCAATGGGCGGCGATGATGATGGGCGATGAAGCCTACGCCGGAAGCCGATCATTCTACAAGATTAAAGACGCGGTGCGAGATATTTTTGGGTATGAATACACTATTCCGACACATCAGGGCCGGGGAGCGGAGCAGGTGCTGTTTCCTCATCTCATTCGCCAGAAAGGGCAATTTGTGCTCGGCAACATGCATTTTGACACCACGATGGCGCACATTGATTTAAATGGCGGCATCCCCGTCAATCTCGTCATTGACGAGGCCTTCGACACCCAATTGGAACATCCGTTTAAAGGAAATTTCAATCTTGAGAAACTGCAATCTTTTATAGATACTCACGGGCGAGCCGCCATCGCGTTTATCCTCATTACGATCACCTGCAACTCGGCCGGCGGTCAGCCCGTGTCGATGCAAAACATGAAAGCGGTAAAGTCTATTGCTGACCGCTACGACATCCCGGTGTTATTTGACGCGGCTCGGTATGCGGAGAACGCCTATTTTATCCACCAACGCGAGCCCGGATATGAAGACAAGTCTATTTTGGAAATTGTGAGAGAAACCTTCTCGCTGGGAAAAGCGTTCACCATGAGCGCCAAAAAGGATGCCATCGTCAATATTGGCGGCCTCATTGGAATTAAGGACGAGGTTGGCCTCTATCAAGCGGCTTCGGCGTCGTGCGTCCCCCTGGAGGGGTACGTGACCTACGGAGGGCTGTCGGGCCGTGATATGGAAGCTCTGGCTGTGGGTCTCTACGAAGGGTTGGCGGAAGACTATTTGCAAAGCCGCATTGGTCAGGTCGAATACCTGGGCAATGAACTGCGCGAACGAGGCATTCCCATACAGTGGCCCGTGGGAGGGCACGCGGTATTTGTGGATGCCAAGAAGTTCCTTCCACACATCCCGCCACAGCAATTTCCCGCGCAGGCCCTGTGCAACGAACTCTATCTGGAATCCGGCATTCGCGCCGTGGAAATCGGTTCATTGCTGCTGGGCCGGGACCCTAATACGGGGGAACAGCGTCCTGCCGGAGCCGAGTTCATGCGACTGACGATTCCCCGGCGCGTGTACACCAACCGGCATATGGATGTGGTGGTGGAGGCGCTCAGTAAAATATGGGATCGCCGCGACAGCATCAAAGGGCTGGAATTTACCTATGAACCAGAAGTGCTGAGGCATTTCCTCTGTCGATTGCAGCCTATCCAAGTTAGGTGATGGCCAAGGCGTGATGGGTCGTAAAACACCTTAAACGGGCAGCGAATAGTCAGGACTTTTTAACAGTGGTTGGGGTTAGAACTAGCCGCCGCTGGTTTGTCACGGGAGATGATGGGGCGATAGGGGAAGGAGGCCAGCCTGATGGATGTGCGCGAAACCGACGATTCCTATCATCTAGCAACGCTGTCGCTTCGCCTGGAGAAGATGATTGCCGAACACCAAAACGACGCTTCGTCGCCGGTAGGCTCATGGGCCACGGCTGCTGGCGCCTTGCAATGGGTGTTGGATCTGGCCACTGAAGCCTTAAACGGCCATTTAGTGGTCCGAACCACCCCTTATCGACGCGAGGCCTCACCGATTGATGGCGAGTTTGAGCGCTGGGCATTTTGGTTTAACCGGGCAGAGTTGTCACAAAGAGCTAAGGACGCTATGTTTTCCACGGTAGGGATTGCCCCCGACTCGAACTCTCGCTATCTCTTCCACATTCGTTGCCAGTGGGTCTCACCGCAAGAGGTCACAGGGGAAATGAGGTTTAATGTTCGATCGGACAAACCGATTGATGAGGTTGGTATGCCGGTGGGGTTTCCGGTCGTATACAATCTGGCCTGGCAGGAGGATCGGTGGGTGGTCCGCCCACAATCGCGGGGTGACGACTGGCAATCGTTCAACGCTGCGTGGATGATGGAGGTATTGTCGCGGTTCTTCCACCAGCACTCACCGAATCGCCCCCGTGCGCCGTACGTTTTTGACGGGTCGGATCTGTTCGACGGATCGGAGTACAAACCAAGGCTTCGCGTTTCGTGGCGGCGGCGTTTGCGAGTTTTTCTTGGTTTGGACGCGAATTTTCATCACCGTGATGATAACCAATGAAGCAAAAATCACGGATAATCCGGATTCTACGGCAAGGGACGGGCATGGTGTTGCCGCACTAATTGGTCCGGCTTCTTAAATAAGTGGTAAAGAAGATGTAGCCGCAACCGTATTCCTCACCGTTGGCAATAAACGGTGAGTGCGGCTTTGCCGGGCGCGCTGTAGGGACGCCCCGCGCTGGTCGGGTATTTGCTTGGCACAGTCTACATCATTGTTGAGGTTATGATTTCAGGAATGCTCTAAGGGTTTGGGGAGAGATTTGTCACGGATATTTGTGCGGTCAGCCAAAAGGCTTTACGGGCCACGGCGGCTATACTAACCGGAACGCAAGGCGCTGGCGGGCCTTCTGGCCCGGAATTTTCGCTTCTTCTGGTGGGTGCCGCGGTTTCCAACATGGGAATCGCTTTCTTATGGCCCTTAATGGCTTTATATCTTCACCATGTTCTTGATCAGTCCATGACTGTGGTTGGCCTGGTGATGATGGCGCAGGCGGGAATGAGCACGGTGGGATCATTGGTCGGCGGCATCATCTATGATACCCGGGGAGCCCGCCTTCCTATGTTATGGTCGATGGCGATATCGGCTCTTACTTTGGCCGTCATGGGCATTTCCCCGGGGTTTTGGATGTTTACCGTGGGTGTCATGGTGGTGGGATTCTTTATAAACGCCTCGAGTCCCATCTTCAATGCGCTGTCGGTCGAAATATGGCCTGAGGGCGGCCGCAGGGCCTTTAACGCGGTCTATGTGGCCATCAATGCCGGCGTAGCCGTGGGCTCGTCCCTAGGCGGCCTCTTAGCCTCTCTTAGTTTCCGCTTCACCTTTATTGCCGCCGGCGCTATCGCGGCCGCGATTTGGCTTCTCATTTACGCGGCCTATCGGGGAGATCATTGGACCCATGCCCCCCGTCGCAAAACGGCCGGGCCGAAACGGGCATCGAGGCCAATCTCCATCCCGCGAGCAATTGGCTGGCCTATTTTCGTGTTGGCGGGGGCGCTGGCGGCGCAATGGCTGGCCTATGACCAATGGGAGACGACGGTCCCCAATTTTATGCAGGCGGAAGGGCTGCCGCTCATTTTATATAGTTCGCTCTGGACGCTCAATACGCTCTTGATTTTGGGTGCGCAGCCTCTTCTCGCCAAGGTTCTTGCGCGAATACCGCAAGTGAGAACCCAACTCCTATCTGGGACGGTTCTGTTTGTGGCCGCTTTTGGCACATTATCTCTCTTCCATACCTATCCGGCCTACGTGGGGGGCATGCTGTTGGCTACCTTGGGGGAAATGTTGGTGCTTCCCGGCGCGCCAGCCGCCGCGGAGCAATGGTCACATCCTTCCCAGCGCGGTCTGATTCAGGGTATCATCACCAGCGCCGGCTCTCTTGGGCGGATGGCCGGACCCCTGGTGGGAGGATTGTTGTTTTCACCCGGTCGTCCCGGCGCCCTCTTCGCCGTCATGACGGGCATGATGGCCATGGGAGGCGTGGGATATCTGGCGAGCGGGCGGTTCGCGGCGCGCCAGGATGCCGTTGCCTATTTCGACAAACGATCCTTGTGAAGGCTGAGTCTACTGGCCAATGCTCAATATGGTGCGGGATGGCGGGGTATCTCTGTCTTTTTTCATGCATTTCTCCGGGCTATGCTGAGAAAGGAATTACGCATAGGGGTGATGATATGATGAAGATTCACATTGCATTGGATGTCGCTGATCTGGCGCGGTCTGTCCGCTTTTATGAACAGTTTTTGGGTTTTGCGCCCTACCGTGTGCTGGCAGGCTACGTCCAGTTTTTGTCGGACAACTCGCCCTTAAATTTAGCCCTGACGGAACAGCGTGGTCAGACCCATGGCCAAGCGGGTCATTTTGGAATTGAGGTGCCTGATTTATCGATGGTGGAAGAGGCGTTGGCCCGAACTCGAGAAGCTGGCCTTAATTCCGACCGGCAAGCAGATTCGGTGTGTTGCCATTCTCGGCAGGAGAAATTTTGGGTGCGCGATCCCGATGGGCA
>JAJYTS010000087.1 GCA_021792935.1 Bacillota bacterium
AGCGGCGCCTGTGCCCAAGCAAGGTGACACGCCAAAGCCTATGAAGGCCGGGGGATATCGCGACAGTGGGGCGGACATTGCCTATGCGCTCAAACGGCGCAGTGTTCCCATTGTCACCCCGGTAGAACGCCCCAATCCCTCTTGTGAGTTGGACTGGGTGTTTGAGGACTCGCCGGCTGGTTTTAAGACGGCATTAGAATTGGGGGCGAATGTCCTTTGGACGAATACCGTGCTATATCCCGGCCATCCTCTGGATTCCTGGACTGAGGTCGCGAGAATCGGGCAACCGACCTCTGTGGCCCTCATTGCAGAGAAAAAATCCTTGATGGATGATTGGTTGCTGCGCGGTGGCTTTCCCGCAGTGCCTCACCAAGTGTTGGCGGTGGCCGAGCATCCTGATGCGCCCTTTCCCTTTCCCCTGATAGTGAAGCCTGTACGGGGTCGTGGCAGTCAAGGGGTGGTTTGGGTTAACTCGGTGACGGATTGGGATAGGGTGTTGGTTGCGTGGCCGGAGAACCGATTTGGTCCATTGTTGCTAGTAGAGCCGGCTCTGCCGGGGATTGAGATTACGGTTACCGTGATGCCTTCCGGCGAGTATGATATTGCGGGACGGGTTGTGCCGCATGAAACCTGTTGGACACTTCCCATCATTGAGCGCTTTGGTCATGTTGCCGGTATTATGCCCTATAGTGGCGTGGTGGCCGTGAGAGACAACAGCCGGGTCTGGCAAATGTCCAACGCGCCGGGCGAAGAGCTTGCGCGCTGCTGTGCCGATATCGGAACTAGTCTAGGGATTCGAGCTCCGTTGCGTATTGATGCCCGAGCCGATGGGAACGGCAGGTTCCGTATTTTTGATGTCAACATGAAACCGAATTTGACCGGGCCAGGCCGGCCGGGACGTGATAACCAAGCGAGTCTGGTGGCTATGGCTGGCGAAGCGATAGGATGGAGCTATGAGGATTTGCTGGAAAATATTGCTCGGCAGTGGTGGCTGGCGGGAGCAGAATCCTCGTGACACTATCGCGTGTCACTGATAATGGATGGGAGGTCCGCTATGCGAGTGCGGGATTTGGGGATAACAGTCGGCGTTTTGCCAACGGGGGCTCTTAACGCCATTACGGATGTGCCAGGCGTTCAGGTGGGGCAAGCTTGCTGGTCTATTGACCGGCCAACCGTGCAAAGAACAGGGGTGACGGTCATTTTTCCTTCGGACGATCCCTATCGCCACCCCCTTTATGCGGCCACCGATGTTCTTAACGGCTTTGGCGAGTTGACCGGGCGGACGGCAATTGATGAATGGGGTATTCTGTCGAGCCCTATTGTTCTAACCAATACACGCAGCGTTGGACAGGGCTACAATGCCATATTTGAACATTTTTATAGCATAGTGCAAGACCAGGAAGCTCCGTTGCCGCTGCCAGTAGTGGGGGAGTGTGATGATAGTTTTCTGAACGACAGCCGTTTTGCCACGCCGCTCTCCGTTTTTAAAACGGCATTTGGGACCGCGGGCAATGGTCCCGTGGATGAGGGCGGGGTGGGGGCTGGCACTGGGATGCACCTGTTTGGCTATAAAGGGGGAATCGGCACCTCGTCGCGTCTGGTAGAAATTGAGGGCCACCTCTTTACTGTCGGGGTGCTATTAAATACGAATTTTGGCCGGGGGCACCAGATGCGGCCCATCGCGGGCATAGAAACGGCACGGCAGTCGCGGGAGATTGCCCAGGAAGGCTCCTGTATAGGCATTGTGGCGACAGACGCTCCACTTTGGCCCCATGAACTAAAGCGCATGGCGCGCCGAGTAGGGCTTGGGTTAAGCCGCGCCGGTTCTGTGGGCAATGACGGCAGCGGAGAGATTTTTCTGGCTTTCAGTATGGTTGAGCCCGATCAAACTGGGCAATTGGTGGGAGAGGCGGGGCGGTTTACCGGGAGGATTGACGGGGCTCCCATGAGCCGTCTTTTTGACGCCGTAGTCGAGGCATCCGAGGAAGCGGTGTGGAATGCCTTGCTGGGGGCAAAAACCACTCAAGGTGTTGCGGGACATTCCGTGGACGGGTTTTTGGATGCGCAAGCGCGGGAAGGACTGCCCTCCTAGCGGAGCCGTATCGTCAAGAAAGTTCTTAGGGGCTCAATAACACGTATCGGCTTTATATCCCCAACATATAAGTCGTGATCATTTCGGACAAGGCTGAGGAGGCGACCATGCTACGACCAGGGGGAAGCGGCTGTCCGGAGTCGGAGTGGAAGATGACGCGGCTAGGAAATCTTTTTAAAGATCGAGGGAGCGATGGCCTCGAATCCTAGTTGTGAATATTCCAGAAAGGTTTCGGTAGCACCGAGAAATAATATTCCTCCTGGGCGCAGCGCATGGCTAAAGTCGTTCAAGATACGATGGCGGACTGGCATTTCAAAATAGATGATGACGTTACGACAAATGATGGCATCGAATGGTCCCGGCAGGGCCTCTTGGGTGACGTCATGGCGGCGATAGGAGATGGTGCCGCCGTCAAGAGGGATAACGGACCAATCCAGCCCTTGTCGATAAAAATAGCGTTGGTAGGCTTGAGGAATTTTCACGTAATTGTCTTGCGAGAAAAGCTTTCGGCGTGCTTGGTCGAGCACGGTATCATCGCTGTCGGTAGCGATAATGTCATATTGAATCCCTAGTTCTTGCAAAATAAGCGCGGCCGTAAGGGGTTCCGCGCCCCAAGAGCAGCCAGCCGACCAGACTCGCCAATGGCGTTGTTGCGGGTCTTGAATGCTGTTGCGCCAGTAGTCCCAGTACTGTGTGTCTCGGAAAAAATCGGTGACATGAATCGTAAGATAGCTGTGGAATTGCCGGTAAAGCGCCGGCTCCCGCTGCACCGCCCCAATTAAGGACTCAATATCAGGAAAACCTTCACGCTGCATGAAGCTATTTAAACGCCGCTCGAGCTGTGGCCGCTTATAGGCTGTCAAGTCTAATCCCAGATGATCCAAGGCGTTGACTGCCAAGTTCCAATCCCGATCAGCCGTTAGTCTATCCATGGGTGACCACCTTTTTGACCCAGCCACTAATCCGGTCAAGGGGCCAAATGGCGTCGGCATCCCCATTTTTGGCTACGGTGCCCGGCATACCCCATACCAGGGCGGTATCTCGCGACTCAACCACCACGGTACCTCCCCGTTGCTTTAATTGGTGTACGCCTTCGGCTCCGTCTTCGCCCATTCCGGTCAAAATTACACTGGCCATTTGTCCTCCAAAAGCCTCAACCGCGTCAAATAAGGTTACATCCACGGACGGGATAACCCCGTGGCGGCGCTCCCCCGGTTCGGCCCAGCAGGCATGGGCGGTGACTCTTAGGTGCAGGCCGCCTGCCGCTACAACCACCGGAGCGCTTTGCAGAGGTATACTGCTGCCGTCGGGGGGCGCTTCAATAACCGGGGAACCTAAAAGTCCGGCTAATCGCTCCGCAAATGATCGTGTAAAGTTTCCGGGCATATGTTGCACCACCAGGACCGGAATGGCCGGGCGCTGTTTGCCCATGGTTTGAAAAAGGTACGATAAAGCTTTTGGTCCGCCGGTGGAAGCTCCAATCACCAATAGACGAATGCCAGCGGTTCCAACTTCCAGGGAGGCTTCCGCGGGTTCGTCGCGGACCAGTGTAGGCCTACGGCCTACACTCTTTAGCCGCTCGACAATCTGATCAATCATGTGGTCGACATCCTCGCCAGCGCCTGGCTTGGCGACGAAGTCATTGGCACCGGCATCCAGAGCCTTCCAGGTGTTGCGAATACCCTGATCGCTATGGGCCGACATCATGACGATGGGTCCGCTCCAAGTTTTCCTGAGTTTCCGAACCGTTTCCATCCCGTCAATTCCCGGCATAACCACATCCATTAATACTAACTGAGGATTAATGTCGGGGATTTTTTGAACGGCTTCTTCACCCGAAGTAAGACTCGCCGCTATGCGCCAGCCCCGCCGGTTCAGGCGGGTGCCAAGCTGGTAGCGGAAAAAAGGTGAATCATCCACAATAACCACGGTTGTGGGCCCGCTTTTTGGGTTGTCCGGCAGTTTGTCCATGGAATCTTAGTATGACATATTCGGAATCAACTGGGGAGAGTTGGGACAACCATAATTTCCGCCGTCACCTCCTCGTTGGTCACTTGAAATAGCGCCTCACTCAGAATGATGGTGCTGGTGGGGGATATGGCCTCAATAAGGTCTTGGGTGGATTGATGGATAACGCGTGGAGTGGTGGGTTCCCAGGCGTTTTGCAACAGATCCGAAAAGACGTTAAGAAAAGCGGTGCCCACCACATTTCCCACTTCCCCCAAAGCTGAGACTCCCATGCTGTCCAGAGGAAGTTCCACTGGCTCCCCCATGAGCGTGCTGACGAGTTGTTGGCTATTGACATCGGAAAACACTAAGATGACGTCCGCGTTGAACAGCCCGATGGCGCGCAGGTGAACCGCATAGATGGGGTCGTCGTGGGTGAATCGCGCTGACATATCTTCAATCGACACCGCTTTGACAAAGCTTTCTTTTACCACGAAATCCAATCCGCTGAATTGCTTCAGGGCAAAACCCGCGCGATTTAACGCGGGCACTGATGCTTGCTGCCATATGTTAAGAATCTCTTGGACTTCCAAAAACGGTTCCCCTCTTCTTTTATTGATGTGTGGAACGGCAAAAACTGGTTAAATCTCTTTGTGCGGCATCTGCTGCCATTCAGCTATCCCAACATCCGCGCCAGATAAACGTGGTAATTAGAGAGCACGATGGGAAACAACTCATTCCCCACCTATAGATTTGCTTGAGTTGGTCCCTCCTTGGGCCTGTTGCCGGGCAGGCATTATGGGCCTGTCCATTTGCCGACGGCCTGAAGTATGCGTTGTGGCTCGTAGGGCTTAACCACAAAATCTTTTGCTCCGGCTTGCATCGCGGACACAATCATAGCCTGCTGACCAAGCGCCGACACCATGACAACTTTGGCGTTGGGATCCGCCTGGCAAATTGTCTGACAAGCCGTCACGCCATCCATTTCGGGCATGGTAATGTCCATTAGCACGATTGCCGGGTGCTGTTCCTGGTACATGGCGACCGCCTGTTGGCCATCAGCCGCTTCAATGACCTCAAATTGTTCCGCTTCCAATAGCTTGCGCAAGCGCATTCGCATAAACGCGGCATCGTCAGCGATAAGAATCTTCACGCAGTCATCTCCTTCGATATCGTGACCCGGCGTTATACGGTTGGAACTTCGCTCGGGGACAAGAGGTCTCGCACCGTTTGCGCCAAAAGTTCAGGGTCGAACTTTGTGATGACGGCGTCCACGGATAGCTGTGATGCCCGATCGGCGTGCCAGTGACCGGAGAGTGACGTATGCAACACAATCGGTACGGTCCGGGTATTAGGCGATGATTTCAGACGAGCGGCTAAGGTATACCCATCCAGACGCGGCATTTCCACGTCCACAATAAAGAGGGCAGGGGGAGTATCACCTGCTTCTAGCCGCTCCCATAAGGCTTGTCCGTCTCCAAACGCCCGAACTTGCACACCCAGCAATTTTATCGACTTTTCGATTTGTTGGCGAGCCACTTTGGAGTCATCGGCTAGCCAAACACCCATATTAGCCAAGTGGTCGGGAATTTGCAGGTGGATCTCGGGAAAGTCCGGGGGTGCGACTTCGGCCAAGATTTGTTCAAAGTCAATGAGTTGAATCGGGCCCAATTCGGCATGGTCAATCAGGCCGGTAAACTGACGCCGGCTTGCCGCTTCCAACACGGGCGGCAAAGGCTCTACCTCGTCCCAGCTAACTCGCACCATTCGATCGACTTGGGCAACCGGGAAGGCTTGAACCATTTTATTGAATTCCGTAATGAGAACGGATGACGCATCCGTTTCCTCTTTAATTGTCAACGCGCGCGTGAGGCTTATCACGGGAACGGTCTGTCCGCGAACGTGCAAAAATCCATCGAGCCAGTCATGTTGGCCCGGGACGTGGGTGACGGTGCCTCGAGGCAGCACTTCGCGGGTCTTGTAGACGTTGATTCCGTACCGTTGGCCGTCCGCCAAGCGGAAGACTAACAATTCCATTTGGTTAGACCCAGCCTTCAAGACATTTCCTTCCTCCTTGGGAACGTCGATATCCGCTCCGGTTGCGGGTACCAGACGTCGCACATCCACCATCAGCGCTAGACGTCCATCACCCAAAAGCGCCACACCGCTCAGCCAGGGAGTAAGTCCGGTTAGCCCGTCGACAGGCTTGATCACCACTTCTTGTTGACCTAATACTTCATCAACCGCCAAAGCCACTTGGGTGCGGCCATCCTTAACCCGCACCAGATAATGATCCTCATGCTCCACCGTGGCATCCAGCACATCCGAGAGAGAGTACACCGGCATGGGAGCTGATCCGTCCGGCACTGCTTCGCGTCCAAGGATTGTTCCCAAACCCGATTTGGCCATATCTTCGATGCGCTCAATCGTGGCAATGGGAAATCCGACCGTCCACGGCCCCGATTTTACGATGAGCGCGGTCATAATGGCCATGGTCATGGGAAGCTCCATGTGAAACGTTGTCCCTTGCCCCGGATGGCTTTCAACATGAATTCCGCCGTGAATCTCATCTAAAAAGGCTTGCACCACATCAAGGCCAACCCCGCGTCCAGAAATATCGGTCACTTGATCGGCGGTGGAGACTCCTGCCCGGAACAATAGATCGGAGAGTTGATCCTCGGACGCGCGCGCCGCTTCCTCGTTGTCCATCCATCCTTGGCGCACCGCTTTTTCGCGAAGTTTTTCCCAGTTAATCCCTGCTCCGTCATCTTCTAGCTGCAAATGCACATGCCCTTGGGCCGTATAGGCATTGAGCCGAATAGTGCCCATTTCCGGTTTTCCTAAAGCGCGCCGCAGCTCCGGCGCCTCAATGCCATGATCACAAGAGTTGCGCAGGAGGTGAAGTAAGGGCTCGTGGAGCCGATCCATTACCACCCGGTCAAGCTCGGTCTCGCCCCCCACCGTTTTTAGTTGAATTTGTTTGTTTAATTTACGGGCAATATCGTGGATGGCCCGGGGATATTGACGGAACAAGGTATCTAGCGGGAGCATGCGGGTGCGTAGGGTAAGATCTTGAAGATCCAAGGCACGGCGGCGCAAATGATCGAGCACGCCCCGAGTGGCGGGATCCATGTTGTGGCGCCATTGGTGTTCTAGTTGGCCGTGATCGAGTAGCAGTTCCCCTAAACCTTCCAAAATCGATTCTAAGGCGTCGGCACTAATGCGAATAGTTGCGTCACGGTGTTCGGTGCGTTCACTAGGTTTGCGGGAGGCTCCCTCGTCGCGTTCGGGTAGGCCCTCCGGATTGTCGTCTGCCTCCGCGGTTTTATTACTGGCTTGTTTAAATTCCACTAAATCGTCGACAACGGTCAAGGCGTCTTGAAGCTCTGACGCGTTCAGATCGGAGGCAGGCACCCAGAGATAGCTCACCGTACCGTTCCAATCGCCCAGCAGCGTTTCCGGTGGTTCGCTTCGAGTTCCTGGGATCAAGTCGTTGATAACAGACCAGGCCTGATAGGCACGGGCCCCAGGCATTTGGCAGATCG
>JAJYTS010000088.1 GCA_021792935.1 Bacillota bacterium
ACCGGTTACAAAAAGGCTTGAAGTTCTTCCAGCGCAAATGGCTTTGCCGCAATATTGAGTGCAGAGGTCCAGGAGCTGGCTCATGGTGCATGGGTACAATGGCCGTGCGCCCATCAGGATGGCGGAGATTTTGGTGACTGCCCCGTTGCCTCACCGCCACGAACCCCCCGCGTCCCAACGCGATGGCGACTTGCTTTCCAGACAGGATCGGCGTGCGTGGACTCATCGTTGAGGCAGTTCGACCATCACCGGCGCCAAAATCGGTGTCACGGGCAACTCCGTTAGGTCCACGTCCTCAAAGTATAATTCCAAGGCTTCCCGAAGATTATCGAGGGCCTGGTCCAGCGACTCCCCTTGACTCGCCACTTCCACTTCTAAACAGCGAGCGACGTACCACTGCCCCTCGCGCGTAATCGCCGCTGTAAATCGTACCGGGTGAGTCATGGCTCGCGCTCCTTTCACCATAGTATACCGCGATGCCATGATGCCTGAGATGCGGGAGCAGGGCTTCTTTTGTACGATCGGAGCTTTTTCACACCTGGAGGGGCCGTTTGCTTAATGACGCGAATAGCCCGCGATCCGGCCCGTATGTACCTGAAGAGTCCCTGACTCAGATGGCTAGTCCAACCAGGTTTTGCACAATACAGCAGATTATTCTGCAGGTCAGGTCCAATCAACCAGGTTTCGCACACAACAGGCCAAATCACTCACGATGAGGCAGGAGACCATCCAACCCTAGCTTGCAAATAGCCGAGAAACTGATGGATACGGACATGATTGATGAGCTGCTGCCCGAACTCGATGAGACGTTGTGGCAGGAAGCGGTCCTCGTGCCGGGACCTAAACAGCACGCATTAACCTGGACACAGGGCATCGCTTCCAACCCATGGCGGAATCGCCGTGGCAAACGGCTTAATCCAAAATAACAGAGGGAGCATCACAAATGCTCCCATAAGAAAAAATTTCAACGGGACCCATTAGGTCTATAACGATTAGCTAGATTAACACGCGGACGCGAATGCCTTATTTAATGAGAATAACGGGCGACATCCAGCAGAATTTTGCCAACACTGGAGCGGCTCTCCATCCAACGCTGCGCGTCGGCGGCTTCAGCCAAGGGGTAATGTCGGCCGACCTTCATAAGGAGTTGCCCTGATGACACCAACTCCATCACCGCACGGGCCCATGGCTCTATCCAAGAGGGCTTTAACCGCCGGGTCGTGCCAAAACTAAATCCCCTTACAGAGCGACAGGAGGAATGCAATTGCTGGACGGGAATACGGCCTGATTCACCGCTGGCGCTTCCAAAATGGACCAAGCGTCCAAATGGAGCTAAGCATTTCAAACTGTCTTCCGAGACCTTTCCTCCGATGGAGTCTAAAATAACGTCTACTCCGCGTCCGTCCGTCATCTCCATGACTGCCTCATCAAAATTGGCTTTCGACGAGTCAATGATTTGATGAGCGCCCGTCTCAGCCGCCATCGACACTTTTTCGGCACGGCTGACCACCCCAATCACCTGCCCGGCACCCATGATATTGGCCAATTGACTGGCGGTGGTTCCCACGCCGCCAGCAGCGGCATGAACCAGAACAGACTCTCCCGAATTCAATTGGCCGACAGAGGACAACAAGGCGTAGGCGGTAAAGGCCACCACCGGCAAGGCCGCCGCCGTCTCCCAGTTCACGGCGTCGGCAAGCGAATACGTCAAAGACTCCTGCGCCAAAACATATTCCGCATAGGATCCGGTCTTTGGGAAGGCCACCACCCGCATTCCCTCGCGAAACCGCGATACGCCCTCGCCGACCTTTTCAACCACTCCGGCAACGTCCAATCCCGGCACAAAAGGAAGCTCCGTGACACCATGATATTGGCCATGGCGCGCCTTGATGTCGGCAAAATTTACGCTGGTCCCTATCACCCGAATCAGCAGCTCACCTTCCCCAGGGTCGGGAGTGGGTAAATCACGCAGTTCAAGAACATCTGCGCTACCTAACTGGCTTACAACAATAGCTTTCATGAGATCGTCTCCCGTTCGAATTTTCCAGTGACCACCATTGACAAGTTCAGTATACGATAGGCAGTATGTAAAAAAGTACGGACGAGCGAATGCCTCCGTCTTTACTTGGAGCTAAAATTCTGGCATAATGTCCGAAACCAATGAACGAGAAGAATTCTTCTTTCACTGCGAGAAAGCCGGAGGGATGGAAACCGGTAGTGCGGAAGAATCCGATTCCACTCGGGAGGTTAAGACCCGATCAAAATGAGTGGGCGAAGCAATTTCGTCAATTAGGGTGGCACCGCGGCTAACACCGTCCCTAAGTAGGGGCGGATTTTTGTATTTGCGCCCGTTGATTAAAAAAGGAGGTTGTTTGCATCATGCACATATTGCTGCCAGGACCTACTCCCGTGCCTCAACCTGTCGAACGGGCCATGTTGACTGCCATGAGCGACCACCGCGGGAGTCTGTTTGAACGCGTTCGCCAGAGCGTGCTGAACCAATTGCAAACACTGTTCAAAACCCCGGGTCCCGAATATGTGGCGGTTATCCCGTCATCGGGAACGGGTGGCTTGGAAGCCGTCGTTCAAAACCTATTCAACCCCGGGGATCGGGTGCTTGTGGTGGAAACCGGACTGTTTGGCCGCCGGTTTGGGGAAGTGGCCGAGGCACAAGGACTGTCCGTGGACCACATGGAGGTAAGCTGGGGTGCCGCATTTTCCCCCGACGAAGTGCTATCGAGGGTTGAATCCACCTCGTATCGCGGAATCCTGGTGACGCATAATGAAACGTCAACGGGCGTCCTGAATCCAGTAGTTGAACTAGCCCGCCAGCTTGAGAAAGATGACAATCGTCCGCTATTTGTGGTTGATAGCATTAGCGGGGTACCTTCCATACCGCTGCAGGTGGGCAATGGCATTGATGCCATAATCGCGGCATCGCAAAAGGGATTCATGTGTCCGCCTGGATTGGCGCTGCTGGCGTTTTCCCCACGGGGACGCGAATCAATACTTGAAACGCGTACGGGACGGTCCTACTTCGATCTTCAACCCTATTTGCGAGGACAATTCCCTTACACCCCCGCGACATCATTATGGTATGGCCTGGACGCGGCCTTGCGCATGCTTGATGAAGAGGGAGCCCAAGAGCGGCTCAACCGCCACGTGCTTTTACGCAATGTGGTACGGGCATTTGCCGCGGCCGGAGGATTGGTGTGCCTCGTCAATGAGGCGGTGGCCTCTCCCACGGTAACAGCACTTGGCCTGCCGCCCTCTCTCAATCCCCACCAGCTTCGCCAACGCTTGGAACAACGGGGATTGCAAATTGGGGGAGCGCTTGGACCATGGCGGGACACCGCTATACGCATCGGCCACGTTGGAGCGGTAGATTTGGGCGACCTATGGGCCGGTTTAGGCCTCTTGGCGTCAGAACTCCCCAATCCCCATGCCGCCTTGGCAGCCGCCTTGGATGTTGCCGCCACCCACACAGCGAAAGGAGCATAACTGGATGACGCGCCCACGCATACTCGTAACGGAAAATTTGGGCGCCGCCGGACTGCAGTACTTGCAACAGCGCGCCGACGTTGACGCCCATCATCTTTTGCCCGTTCAGGAACTTCCCGGTCTCATGAATCAATACGACGCCATCATTATCCGTAGCGCGCACCGTTTAACGCGAGAACTGCTGAAAGACCACCCACGACTCAAAGTGGTGGCGCGGGCCGGCGCCGGAGTCGACAACATCGATCTAGACGCCGCCACGGAACTCGGAATCGCCGTCATCAACGCACCGGGCGCCAACGCCATTGCTGCCGCCGAACACACCTTCGGGTTGATGCTGGCGGTTATGCGCAACATTGTGGCGGGAGACGCCCACGTACGCGGTGGAGGTTGGGATCGGGCAGCCTATTTAGGCCAGGAACTGCATGGAAAACGGCTGGGAATCATCGGTCTTGGCCGTGTAGGACGCCAAGTCGCCCGCATTGCCCATGGCTTTCGACTGGAAGTCGCTGCCTATGACCCGTTTCTTTCGCCCGATATTTTTGAAGCCCACGACGTGCGGCAAGTGACGCAATTGGAAGACTTATTGTCCGCGGTTGATATCATTACCATTCATACGCCTAAGACTGGTCCGCATCTGGATGAGCGACTGCTGGAACGTCTGCCAAAAGGAGCCATCGTGATCAATGCCGCCCGCGGAGGCCTCATTGACGAAGGGTCGTTAAGCCGCTTGCTGCAAGCCGGGCACATCTCCGGGGCGGGGTTTGACGTTTTTACCAGTGAGCCGCCTAAGGCGGATTCTCCCCTGCTGCAAGCGCCTCATGTGGTAACCACGCCTCATTTAGGCGGCTCCACCCATGAAGCGATGGTTGAAGTGGGGGTCATGACGGCGCGCGGCGTCATCGACGCGCTCAATAATCAAACACCGCCCAATTTGGTCAATGTGCCGATCCCTGACTTGCCCGAGCGCAATCTGAAGACTTTGGACCGCGCGGTTCGGCTGTTGGCCAACTTGTTCTCGCGGCTGAACGAGCACTTTGACACGCCTCTGGTATTGAGTCTCAACCATAGCTTTAACCCCTCGGTGCGCCCCTGGCTGCGGCAAGCTGCCCTGGCTTGGCTCCTGCAAGAACGCGTGGACGAGCGCGTCAATACCGTCAATGCCTTGCTCATCGCCCAACGGCAGGGAGTTCGGCTGCTGGTGCAAGGCGATCAATCCGACGGAGACGACCCACGATTGGGGCTGCGGCTGGAAGGCCACCCGGAAACGGAAATTCAGGTAACGGTCGGTGCGTCCGGCATCCTCTTGAAAAAAATCGCGGGCATCCCCGTGGACATCGTCTGGCCTGAACAAGCTCTGCTAACCCGCCACCGGGACGCGCCCGGCGTCGTTGGCCGGGTGGGGAGCTTGGTGGGGCAATACGACGTCAACATCGGACAACTGCACTTGGGACGACGCGACCCCCATGAGGAAGCCCTCATGATTCTCACATTGGATGCGGATCCGCCCGAAGAATTACTGGAGAGCTTGCGCCGCCTGCCGGATATTGATTCCGTTTACGCATTTTCACATCTTTAACTAGGAACGCCTAGCTCATCGGCCCGCCGACTAGCGGCCACCACGGCATCTTGAATCATCAGAGGCCAACCGGCCCGATCAAGAACGGCCAACAAAGCTTCGGTGGTTCCCCCTGGAGAAGCCACTTGTCTAATCCAGTCATCCAATGAATCTTGGGAGCGGTCTCGTACCAAACGGGCCGCTCCCTCGACCATGGAGCTCACCAGTTCCCGGGTTAAACCCTCATCCGCGCCCAAACGTTGACCGCCTCTAATCAAAGACTGCAGCAGCAGAAAAATGTAAGCCGGACCGCTGCCGATTAAGGCGGTATAAGGATTGATAAGGGCTTCCTCCACGACCGTTACGGTACCGCACTCGCCCAAAAATCGCGCGATTTCTTCCTGCCCCGTTTGATCCAGCCCATCAAAAGCGGCTAAGGTTGTCGACGCGCCAATGGCGGCAGACACATTGGGCATAACCCGGGCAATTGGTCCGCACACGCCATAGCTGCGCAGTTGAGCAATACTCCACCCCGCCATGGGCGAAACTAAAACCGCATCCGAACGCATGTTAGGCACTATCTGAGCCAGCGCCGACGGACCATCTTTGGGTTTGACCGTCAGCACAATAACATCGTAATTTTGAATGCTGTCGACATCAAAATGCACCGTACTCCACACATCTTGAGTCCACAAATGCCGATGGGCGCCTGAGCGGGCGAGAAGGGAAATGGTGCGTGGCTGACGCGGGTTTTGGTGCCACCCTTCCCATAACGCATGCGCCAAATGCCCAGAACCCACAATCATTACCCGTTGCATCCCGTCGCCCCCTTCTCATAAAAAATACCCGTCCCCCTCTAAGGGCGGACAGGCCGCGGTACCACCTTAGTTGCCGCCCGAAGGCGACATCTCTATTCCCGATATCGGAGGAACCCGCACCGTGTATTTAGAAACTGGGAAGAGCGCTCCGAATATGGCCTTGCACCTATCGCCATTCGCTATGAATTCGGCAATCCGCCCGCAGGTTTCCACGCGGCAACACTCGATAATGCCTATCATTTTATGCCCACGCTGGCAATAAGTCAACCTGTCGCTTAACTCATAAAAATGTACGCGACGTGGGGTTAGGGAAAGACACCACGTGTAGAGGATGCCCCAGCACCATTCTCCTCATCAGAACACCAGGCCGCCATGCGCGAATTCGCGTAAAACCCGGTGGGAAGTTAGGCCACTCCCCCGTACTGATACCGTCAATCCCCAACTCCATTCCACACCTCAGGGTCTTCATCGACCCAGGAAGGATATTCACGATGTTCCAAGAAACGGCGATGATACAACTCCGCCAGCTTGGCAAAGCGCTCACCCTGACTGTCCGCCAAATCGTAAAGCAGGGCTACCTGGCTAGCGTCAGCAACCGTGGTAAGAACGTCTTTGCTTAACCACTGCGCTTCCCGCCCTTTGGCATGGGCCAATAGTTCCAGAGACTTGGCCATCCGGTCGAGAGTGTCCCGGGACGCATAGGTATCTGGCCTTCTCAAGAGGTGCTCCATGGCGGAAAGAAATGGCTCATGGGCCTTATAGCGCTGCACCGTTTCGAGAAAGTCCAATGCCTGAATATTGCTCGGCCCTTCCCAAATAGGGGTTATGAGCGCCTCCCGATGCCAGCGCGCTATAGAGTACTCCTCGAGAAATCCCAATCCACCAAAAAGTTCCATGGCCAACCCGGTCATGGCGGCCGCATGGTCAGCCGTCCGATTCTTGGCCAAGTGAGTCATGAGCCGGGTCACATGATAGTCCATGGTGAACGGGGGCCGATCCGCCCACACCCGATTAAATTGCGCCACCGCTGAGAATGATAAGGCCAAGCCCCCGGCGGAACGAACCGCCAAATCAGTTAAGTCTCGTCGAATCAAAGGATGATCGCGCAACAATCCCCCAAAACTTTTGCGCCGTTCCACTCTCGCCAAGACCTCCAAATGGGCTTTTTTACCCATGGCCATGGCGACGATGGAATTAGCCAGCCGGGAAACGGTAAGATTTTCCAACGCGTAATAGATCCCTTTATCCGCATCCCCGATGAGATACGCTTCACTATTATCCAGCTCCACCTCGCCGGAAGGCACGCCCCGGGTTGCGCTCTTGTCTTTTAAGCGGCGAACATGGAAGTTAAGTTCCCCGTCACGATTCAACCGGGGAAGCAAGAATAGCGCGAGTCCCTTTGGACCGGCCTGTGCCCCTTGTGGCCGGGCGGTGGTAATCGCGTAATCGGTTAGCCCCGCGCCACTAGCAAAATATTTATCACCACTAAGTTTCCATATGCCGTGGTCAAATAAGGCCGTCGCCTCATTCACGCCAAGATCGCTGCCGCCCTGGGACTCGGTGAACCAGGTTGCGCCCCAAAACTCTCCCGACAACAATTTTTCCGTAATGGCATCCGCGTCGGCCACCGCCCCGCCGTACTTATGCAAGGCATAAACAGTTTGATTGGTTATAGTCA
>JAJYTS010000006.1 GCA_021792935.1 Bacillota bacterium
AACGGGTTGAACCCCCGCGCGTATCTCGAATACCTATTTGACCAATTGCCCAATCAGGATCGGCAGGATCCTACCATTTGGGAGCGCTATGTGCCCTGGTCTCCCGACATCCCCGACTCCGTGAAATTCCCCGTTTTACCGAGCCAAACTCAAAATACACGTCCTTAGTCTCCGCCGCTAGGTGGGGACTATTGGACGCTTACTCTATGGTCGTGACGAACGAATTTCGTGCTCATCACGGTAACGTCAAGTATCTCTTCTTCAGGTAGTGGTCGGCACATTTCCGATCAGTCGTCCCGGATACGTAATGCAGTTTCGCCCCCGTAAGCCGCACAACGGGCAACCGTAGCGGACCCGACAAGCAAGCGCCATGGTGTCTGTTCCGACCACTTCACCCCATCGGCATAAACGGATTCCGTATGACGACGTCCCCCATCCGCTGTCCGGAGTTCAAATCCTCCGTCCATAGCACCGATGCTTGGGCCTTTTGCGCCGCGATGACTATCAGGGCATCCCAAAACGATAGTCGATATCGCTCGGCTTGTTCCATCGCGCGGAGGAGGTCCGGCGGTTCCACGATCATGATGGGCCACTGGAGATATTCCTGGACAATGCCCCGCGCGCGTACCGAGTCATGCGTGACTCGGACAACATTGACGTAAAACTCCTGGAGGACTTGGGTACTGAGGCATCCGCGGCGACTCGCCCACAACGCCGTGAGTAGGCTCTGCGCCCGTTCTCGTTTCTCCGGTGGTGCGGTGCTGTCATGGGCATACAGCAAGACATTGGTATCACAAAACTCAACGTCGCTCATGCAGTTGTTCTCGCGTCAGGCGCCCCTGGTCCATGTGGAGCAACAGACCTTCGTGCATGTAGGCGACAGCTCGGGCATACGCCGCCTCATACTCTGCAGTCGAAACGCCTGCGACACGGTCGAGGTATCGCTCCACGTCCTCCAGAGTATCCTCCGGCAAACTCGCAATCCGTCGCATTAACTCGTCCCGTAAGGCCAATGGACACCCACCTCCTCGGAATCGTCTGCCTATCCCGATTATACCCGCGCACGGAAGCACTCTCAAGCAAAGCACACCCCTTTGCCAGAAAATTGCGCTAGGTCGCTATCCGGCCCGTATGTGCAGTAGGACACTGGCAGAATTCATGGGGGCGAGGTCTGGTGCGTTGGATAAAGGTGGTGTGAGGCACTGGCAGATTGATTCACCGAAACCGGGTTGGTTCAGCCTTCGATTGTCCGCAAGGATAGTGAGGGCCTATGTCGAAGGTAGATGATATTGTTTGGCTTTTTATGGTAAATTTAGAGTAGCACGCTTTTCGAGGTGGTCGAAGCGGTGATAGGATATCTGCCCTTGCCATGTCCTGACGAACTATTCTATTCGACAATAGCTCGCCTGTATCGAGACTCAGGTCATCCCATCAAGAAGCACTTTCATCGGTATCTCTACGGAGACCGCTCGACCCCGTCCCGAAGTCTTCTGTTTCCTGCAGGACTCGACAAGATAGTCACCCGTTTACCTGACAACCACCCCATGACCACGGAGACCGCAATTCGCAACCATAGCCCGGTTCCCCTTGTGGCACCGTTCATCACAGCAAATCATGGAGATGCCATGGTGCGCTGGATCACAACCGGGATTTCTCCACGGCAGGTCCGCGGCATCTTGGCTCGGACCCTCTTTGGCCACTATACCTCTGGCTTTTACTACTGTCCTTTGTGCATGGAGGAAGACTATGCGAAGTATGACGATGTCTATTGGCACCGGATACACCAGTTGGGGATGGAGGTGTGTCCAGTACACGGGGCTGCGCTTCACCACGTGGTTCTGGGGGACCTATTCGATTGGGTGACGTTGGACGAGGTGTGTGATCGGGGGAATCCGTCGGTCGTGGATGGTGAGGCGATTGAGGAGCAACGGTTATTGGGCCGCGATGCAATGTGGCTGTTGGAGAACCGGCTAAATATGGGATTCGCGGAAGAAATGTGGAGCCGTTACACGAATGTCCTACGCGAGCAAGACTTGATGAAGTACGATGGATATTTTAAGGTCGGTCGCCTTCGAGAGATTGTGAAATTATCAATCAGTCCAGGCCTGGCCGCGCGGCTAGGCCTGGGCGCTGGCGATCGTGGGCGAGATTGGTTGGACTCGATGTTTTTGGAGGGAAAACCCAAAGCAGCTCCGATTGTCCGGCACCTGGTTCTTATCAGGGCACTGGGATTTACCCCCGAGACATTCTTCGCGTTGTCCGCCCAGCCTAAACCGCCATTTGGATCGGGCCCGTGGCATTGTTTGAACCCAGTCTGCCCGAAGTCTAGCCGGGCGACTATCCGTCGTGTAGCAATTTCAAAAGATTACTACACCCGCCGTCCGCTGGGCACCTTTGTTTGTGAGCATTGCGGATTTGTCTATCAGCGCTTGGGACCCGATGAATCGCTAGCCAAGCTGAGCCATAAAATCTGCATTGTCACGTACGGTCCGGTCTGGGTCAACGAATTCAAACGAATGTACTACGACACCAGCATTAGTCAAAAATTCATGGCGAAACGTCTCAAATTTTCTAACGCGAGTTTTCGGGGTCTTGTCTTGGAACTGGGGCTGGCTCCAGAGATCCGGCCTCAGGGCCCTGGGCCGATACAGCAGTGGGACAGCGACATCCGTCGAATGTGGGGGGATGCCTCCGGGAGTCTCGGCGAGATCGCACAAGAAATTGGTTGCTCGGCGCGGTCGGTTACTCTGTACGCGCAGGCCGTCGGTCTACCTCAGAAGCGGGACTTCGTCCCCAGACATTGGGTGGACAGAGACGAGGGTCGTAGAGATTTCCTTAAAATCTTGCAAAGCCATCCTCATACTATGCGCCGAGAGCTTGCCAATTGCGATAAGGCGCTCTATAGGTGCCTTCAGGAAAACGATGCAGAGTGGTTCGAGGCTCATGTGCCGCCACCACTCCATCGTGGTCAGCGCAGTACCGTCGACTGGAACGAACGGGACCGTCATGTCGTGGCGTACGTGCCAAAAGCCTACGCATTCATTGTGGACCAAAATCGGCGGCAGTTAATCGGGTGCGATAGCATATTGAAGGTACTAAGAGCCGAATTTAATGTCCGTGTCAGCACGGCCACGTTGCCAAAAATGCCACTGACCCAAGCCGCCATTGACGGCTTAACCGAATCTCACGACGAATACGTGGAAAGGCGTGTCCGTTGGGGTATCCAGCAGCTTAAGCAGCAGGGAATGGTCGTGACAAAGCATTTGTTGTTGACACAGTATCCGGACTTAAAGCGACATCTGGATACTCCGCAGGGGTTACAGTTGATTTCCGGCGTGCCTCATGATGTGGTCCATCAGGCTCCCTGAATCCATTCATCCGGCGCTGCGACACTGTCCGATAGGTCACGCGACTCGATATCCGATTTTTCAGTCGGCAGTTTTCGTTCGGTCCGTTCGGGCGGCGGAGGTGGACGGTTCGCTCACAGATGAGGGTTGGGTTGCAGTGTCTGCTAACTGATAAGTGGTGCGACGAACGGTTGCTTTAGTCGCATCAGGTTCGGCGGTGTCGAGTGCCGTTTTGGCTGCGGTTTGTGCGCATAACCCATGGATTGAATAGATCTTCACTAAAATTCAACGTTGGCCACCTCGGATGCGTTCGAAGATTACTTGTCCTATCTTTGATCGGTTTGTTTTCTGGGGTCCAATTTTTACTACGTATTGCTACAGATTTATGTTGGGCCGAGGGGTATTTCTTTTGGGTGATGTCATGGGGTTAAGAGTGCTGGGTTCTGACCTAGTATGAGAGGACTCAGACTTTTATTTCAAATCCTGATAATTATCATAGGCAGGTTAGCGTTTTAGTCTGAACATAATCATGTGTCAGCGACGTTCCGGGCCGTAAGGCTTCTCTGCAAATAAGGAGCAGCTATCAGCATCTGAAATCCTAGAACTTGACGGACTTGCGGTAATCTCCGTACGGTTATGTTAATTCTTACAAGTTAACAATCAAGGAGGCGAAATTTCGTGGACGTGCCAGCTCGGGACGCGCTTAGGCGCGCCTGTACAATTCAAAGCTTAGAGCGTGGGCTAAAACTGCTTGAACTCATCGCGGAACAGCCAGATGCTATCACGGCGAAATGGCTTAGCCGCATCTCGCGCATTAACTTGAGTACTTGCTACCATCTACTCGATACTTTGCAAGTGGCCGGTTACGTTCGGAAAGAAAACGGCACCCAGGGCTACGTACTGACGGATAAGGTATCCTACCTCAACAATTTGGTTCAAATTCGGTCTGCGGTGCCTAGGAAAATCAGCAATCTCGTGAAGGCCCTGGCAAACGAAACGCATGAGGCGTGCTACTTGTCCCGGTGGGATGGCGGAGACGTAGTGACAAGCTACATTGCCGAGAGCGACCAGACAGACAAGGTTCGATCACTGTATGTAGGTTATCGAGGCCACGCATTTTTGCGCTCGATGGGTAAGATTATTTTGGCACATATCCCTCCAGCAGAATTGGCCCAGTATTGGGCGACACATCCCCCCGAGCGTCGGACTTCAAATTCACGAATTGAATGGACCGAAATTCAGGAAGAACTTGAGCATGCGCGGCAACGCGGACTTGCGATTGACGAAGAAGAGTATGAGGTTGATGTGTGCGGGATCGCCGCCCCAATTTTTGACGCAATTGGTCGCATATGGGGTGCAATATCCGTCGCGATGCCACGCTCACACTACCACCGCCGCGACGAGACATTGATTGCGTGTTTGCAGGGGCAAGCCGTTGCGGCTTCGTTGAGCCTTGGCTACCGGGTTCTTCCCCTCGAGGAGGTCAAGTCGTGGTGAATGGAGAGCAACTCTTGCGATGGTATCGAACCATGATGCGAATTCGGGCCTTTGAAGAAACCGTCAACGAACAGTTCCTAGCGGGCCAGATTCCCGGATTTGTTCATCTCTATATCGGCCAGGAAGCTGTGGCTACAGGAGTTTGTGCGGCGCTCAGCCCAGGAGATTACATCACGAGCACACATAGAGGACATGGTCACACGCTGGCCAAAGGTGCTGACATGGACCGTATGATGGCTGAGCTCTATGGTAAGAGCACGGGATACTGCAAAGGCAAAGGTGGCTCAATGCACATTGCGGACTTTCAAATTGGTATGTTGGGAGCCAATGGAGTCGTTGCTGGCGGAATTAATATTGCCGTAGGGGCAGCACTTGCTAGCAAAATGCTCGATAACGGACGGGTCGCTGTGTCGTTTTTCGGGGACGGAGGCAGTAACCGCGGCACTTTTCACGAAGGACTCAACTTGGCCAGTGTGTGGGGTCTTCCGGTCGTGTTTGTTTGCGAAAATAACCAGTGGTCATCGACCACGTTCTATGGCGATAGCACGGCGGTGCAGGACGTCGCATCGCGTGCCGCGTCGTACAACATACCTGGTGTCATAGCTGATGGAAACGATTTGTTCGACGTATACGAGAAGGCAAGGGAAGCGGTAGAACGTGCGCGGGACGGCGGCGGGCCGACTTTGCTTGAGGCTAAGACGTATCGGATTAGAGGACACTTCGTCGGAGATCCGGAGCGATACCGAGCACGAGATGAGGTGATGAAACACTCAGATCAGGACGATCCAATTAAACGCTTTGCCGAGCGGGTAACCAATGAGGGGTGGTTGACAGAGGAGAGTTTGCGGGAGGTTGACCGGGAAGTACCAGAGGAGGTGGCCCGCGCGGTACAGTTTGCCCGGGATAGCGCGTATCCCGAGTTGAGTGCTGCATACGAAGATCTCTGGGTCGAGGCAGGGGATGCGAAATGAGCACTGTTACGTTTGCAGACGCCACGTTACGAGCAATGAGAGAAGAGATGGCTAGGGATGAACGTGTGTTCGTCATGGGTGAAGATATTGCCAGACAGGGGGGCATTTTCGGACAGTTCAAAGGGCTCGCAGACGAATTTGGAACAGAGCGCGTACGCGACACGCCTATTTCGGAAACCGCGATTGTCGGAGCGGGTATTGGTGCCGCGCTTGCGGGGATGATCCCGGTGATTGACATGCACTTTGCCGACTTCCTCGGAGTTGCGATGGATGAAGTTTTAAACCAAATGGCTAAAATCCGGTATATGTTTGGCGGTCAGGCTCAATTGCCGCTGGTGCTAAGGGCGCCGGACGGGGTCACAAGGTCTGGGGCCGCACAGCATTCGCAATCTCTGGAGGCCTTGTTCCTACACATTCCCGGCCTGAAGGTGGTGGCGCCCTCCAATCCACAAGACGCCAGAGGATTGCTTAAGGCGGCGATCCGGGATCCGAACCCCGTGATCTACTTCGAACAAAAAGACTTGTTCCGCCGCAGGGGAGAAATTACCGATGACGACGCTCTAACACCCATTGGCAGGGCGCATCTAAGGAGACATGGGGACAGTTTAACCATTGTGTCATATTCTCGCATGTTGACTGAGGTGGAAGCGGTCTGCGACCAATTGGGACCCGAATTCCAAGGCCGAATTGAGGTTATTGATTTGAGAACCATTGTCCCCATGGACGTAGAAACGGTACTCCGGTCCGTCCGAAAGACCCATCGCATTCTAATTGTTCACGAGGCGGTTAAGCGGGGTGGGGTAGGAGCCGAGCTAGCGGCCGAGGTTGCCGAGCAGGCGATTGACTGGCTGGATGCCCCAGTAGTGAGAATCGGGGCAAAGCCGTTTCCGATTCCCTTCAGTCCGGTCCTGGAACCCATCATTGTCCCGCAAAGAGACGACGTTGCCGAGGCTATTAATGGCCTACTTACCTATCGTTTGTAGGAGGGATATTGATGCAAGCCGTCATGATGCCCCAGCTAGGATTGACTATGACCGAAGGGCTCATAGTGGACTGGCTCAAGCAAACGGGAGACGCAGTCCGAAAGGGTGAAGCCATTGCCGAAGTTGAGACAGAAAAGGTGACCTACGCCATCGAGTCACCCGAAGACGGCGTTTTAGTCAAAATCATATGGAAGGAGGGTGAAACGGTCCCGGTGGCGGAGACGATTGGTTGGATTGGACAGCTTGATGAGGATATCCCTGATCAAAGTGACGGACCTTCGACACCACAAAGAGAGTCCAACGCGCCTCCTATAGAGCAGGCGAACGCAGACTCTGCGCCACTAAGCCACGACCAGCACGATGTGCGTGCCACTCCGCTGGCGAAACGGATGGCACGAGAGGCCGCCGTGGTTTTGGATGAAGTGCGAGGTACCGGACCATACGGACGGATTCAGGCTGCCGATGTGGCTGAAATGGCCCAATCACTCCCGAGCGGGAAGCGTATCGAACTACGGGAGGCCGAAACATCGATGCACGACCGGCGATTTGTTCCCCACAGTACCATGCGAGAGGCTATCGCCCGCCACATGAGTGAAAGTTGGCGAACCATTCCTCATGTCACTCTCCACCGGAGCATGCCGGCCTATGAACTACTCAAACTAAGGGAACGACTCTCGGTGGAGACCGGGAGGAAGGGGTCGATTACCGCCGTCATTGTGTGGTTGGTGGCCCGCGTCCTTGTGCGTTATCCCTACCTAAACGCGATGTATGATGACCGTGGTTTGTGGGTGAGTGACGCCGTCCACATAGGTGTCGCGACGGAACTTGACCAAGGTTTGCTCGTGCCTGTCATACGCGACGCTCAGAGCAAAACCATCTCAGAAATTGCGAAGGAATTACTTGAGTTGTCAAGCCGAGGGAGGGACAGGAATCTACACCCGCGGGAAGTCGAAGGGGGCACGTTTACCATCTCAACTTTAGGAACATACGGAATAGACGAGTTCACTCCTATCATTATGTCGCCCCAAACCGGCATTTTGGGTGTCGGGCGGCTCGTGACTAACAGCCCACCTCCCGATAGGGAGGGGTCGCGAATTAGAGTGAGTCTCTCTTTCGACCATAGAGCGGTTGATGGCGCTTACGGCGCACAGTTTTTGGCGGCGTTAGCCGAATGCTTCAGCGACCCTCTTCGGATTCTTATATAACACGGCACTTTTCGTGACCATGGGAGACTTCGCCGAGGTATTTGAGTAACAGGACTTGTGGGATGCAGCATGTTTTATAAAACCCGAGGTGTGTTGGACCAGATAGATATCTGAAAGGTGGGAAAATCATGAGCAGCGTGGGTCGTTCCCGGTGGTACCGTATTGGATTGATGTTGTTTGTTATGTATTTGAGCGCTTTCATTGACCGCTCAAATATTGGCATGGCTGCCCCGGCAATCGCTAAGCATCTTGGCCTACCATCAGCGGCTGTTGGCGTGTTGCTGTCTGCATTTTTTTGGGGCTATGTCATAACGCAGGTTCCCGGAGGGATACTAGCCGCGAAGGCTAGCGCCAAGAAAGTCGTCTTGGTTGTGCTCATTGTTTGGGGACTGGCCGCGATTGCTACTGGGCTTGCCGCCTCAATGGCTGAATTTATTGCGGCCCGACTAGTCATGGGGCTTGCGGAGGGTATGGTCTGGCCAGCTTTTGCCGTAATCCTCGTACGGTGGTTTCCAGACCATGAACGGGCCAAGGCAACCAATCTCACTCTGTTATCTCTTCCGTTATCCTCTGTCATCATGTCTCCGCTGGCAGGATGGATGATTCATCGGTGGAACTATCATGTAATGTTTTGGTTGCAAGGCCTACCCCCTATTGCGTTGGCCATCCTCTTTTATTTCATTGGTTCGGACTCCCCTGAAGAGGACCAGATGGTGTCGGCTCAAGAGCGCGAATACCTTGTAACCCATCGGTCTACAGTTTCAAAGGAAACTGGCACCATTGGCGAAGTTTTGGGGAACCCCCGTGCGTGGTTATTGGGCATCGGATACTTCTTATGGATTAATGGATTCTATAGTTTCGGGCTATGGCTACCAAGCGTCGTAAGCCAATCCACACACTTTAACATCGAAGTGGTTGGGATTGTGTCGGCACTACCATTTGTTCTCGCGTGCGTCGGCATGTATGTTAATTCAGTTTGGTCGGATCGGCGCGGTATTAACCGGGCGTGGTTCGTCGCAGTGCCGCTATTGATTAGCGGTGTAGCGCTCATTGTCGACAAATTCTTCCTGAATGCCGGGTTTGGGATTAACATGTTCTTTCTCGTAATCAGCGGGATAGGCGTCTTCGCAGCATTTGGCCCGTGGTGGGCATGGACGATGAATTTCTTTCCTCGGAACCAAACCGGCACCGGATTGGGATTCATCAACATGTGCGGTAACTTTGGTGGTATAACGGGACCGATTTTTATTGGCCTCGCGGCCGTGAATGGCAAGGCAATTACGGGATTTTGGATATTGGGTGTAGCGCAAGTAATCGCATTTGGCTTGTTTGCGTCATTGTCGTTGTCGAAGAAATTTCGTGTTGAACGCTCGGTTGCCAGCCTTGAACAACAAGCATAGCTCAAAGTGGCGCCGTTTTGCCGAGCGGTACGAAACGACAAGGAGGTCGCGCAGTGGGAACTCGTTTGGAAGGCAAGACTGCATTAGTGTTTGGAGCAGGATCGGACGGAACGGGGTGGAGCAATGGTCAGGCTGTAGCAGTGCAGTACGCACGCGAGGGAGCGCGAGTGATGGTCGTCGACAGGGATCAAGCGGCGGCTGAACGTACGGCGCGAATCATTCGTGGCGAGGGCCATGCATGTATCCAGCAGGCAGCCGACGTGACGAACATCGACGACGTGTTACGGGTTGTTGAAGGGGCGCTTGAACAATTTGGACGCATTGATATTCTTCATAACAATGTTGGTGCGACAACCATGGGAGGTCTGCCCGAACTCTCTCTGGACAACTGGCAAAAAGCCATTGAGGTTAACTTGACAAGCGTGTTCCTGACTATGAAACTAGTGCTCCCGAGTATGGTGGCAAATCAATACGGGGCAATTATAAACATTTCATCGATTGCCGGCATTCGGTACACGGGCTATCCCTACCCCGCATATAGCGCTACCAAAGCAGCGGTCAATCACCTTACTCAAGTCATCGCGCTCCAATACGCACCATACAATATTCGTGTAAATGCGATTCTACCCGGGTTGATCGATACGCCGCTCATTTATCGGCAGATTGCCCACGAATACGACAGTGTGGACGACATGGTGGCCGCTCGGAATGCCCAAAGTCCCCTAGGACGTATGGGAACAGCATGGGACGTTGCGTATGCGTCCGTGTTTCTCGCTTCCGACGAAGCCGGATTCATTACGGGAGTTTGTTTGCCCGTCGACGGCGGCCAGACTGCGCGAAGCCTGTGACGGTGTTGGCGTCTATTACGGTCCTGTGCGCACGAGCCTGGGCGGATTCTCCGCTGTCAAGGCCGACGTGATCCTGGCCGTCACTCTCAAGAGCCCGACGTCGGGCGCCATGATCTTCCGGCCAGCTCCCTATAGCTGGACGATCCCGAGCGATCCATCCCTTGTCAACCATTTTCGACCTGATCGGTTGATTTACCATCATCTTGGAATACGTTAGCAATACACAGCTTTGATGGGGAGCCGTGCCAGCCACGGCCCCCTGATAGAATTGCGCGGGCGGCCAGTCGGCTAAACTCCTATGTATCCGTCGCTCATTGTAATAGGTGATCCAGCTCGCCACCGTGCCAACGTGGAGAACACCTGGTTCCCCGGACAGTCCGCTTCCAACACTACTCCATTACGTCACTAAACTGTAACGGACGCGAATAATCTAATTGTAGAATATAATAGGGAGTCTGTAGCCAGCCATGGAGCTCGCTCGTGACCGGGCGAAGCGGACGGCACAGGTCCTCGCGCCACAACCGCATAGGCAATCAACCAAGGAGTGTAGTTTATTGCGGGAATACCTAAGTGTCTGGACCAATTATGTCAATTTTTCAGAACGATCGTCCCGCCGGGACTATTGGATGTTCTTTCTCTTCAATATCATCGCCGCTGCGATTCTGGCGATCTTGGGCCAAGTAGTTCACCTCTTTATCTACTTGTATGGAGCCTATGTCCTTGCCATCATCATCCCTAACATCGCGATTACGATTCGACGATTGCACGACATTGGGCGTTCGGGCTGGTGGATCTTCATTTACTTCGTGCCCCTGGCGGGGCCGATCATTCTCATTGTCTGGATGGCCAGCCGTAGCGGTCCCGACAATCAGTGGGGCCCAACAAATCGCGTTGCGTAAACTCGAACATTGGCCAGAATAGCCCCCTAAGGTTGGACAGGAGTTGTCAGACACCACGGTCAGATCAGCCATCCGTACGGCCTACTGAGAGTTGGCATAATTCGCCAAGTTCCGCATAAGGGGGCAAGCACGATGTCATATGACTTGAACATTGTCGTCGTCGGGCAGGAGAATCCCGCCAGTATATCGTTTGAAACAGGCATTGAATTGCTGGACGAAACAAAGGAAGCCCTCCGCTATCATGATATTTGGGGATTCATGACGGCGACCCATGGCATGTGGTATGCATTGGGCACCTTCAACGACGGCGATTTCTCCGCCTTATATATCCTCGACCCG
Organism: Bacillota bacterium; assembly: GCA_021792935.1. GTDB lineage: Bacteria > Bacillota > Sulfobacillia > Sulfobacillales > Sulfobacillaceae > Sulfobacillus_B. The sequence goes on from JAJYTS010000006.1 coordinate 11,490, forward strand.
GATTTTGACACCCCTAGTGACGTATCCCCGTATTGGGTCAGCGACAATTTAAAGTCAAATCTGGTTCCCCTGAGAGTCAGATCCGAATACCGACAGGATCTCGAGAAGATTCTACAGATCTTGATGGCCCGGTCACCACTTAAGACTCTCTATTTCACGGCAAGAGTGCAGCCCGGCGATGATGAGATCGTCAGCGGGACGCTTTCGCTAGAACAGTTTTGGGAGTTGCATGACAAGAAACAGATTCTGTTCAACGTTTGCTACATTTTACGGGATTGAATGTCCTCGCCATCGCGCTCCAACTTTGATGCCCCTAAAAAAGGGGGGGCGACCGAATTTGGTTCGGCTCCCTCTCGCAGTCGCTGGTAGAAGCCCAAGCTGCTGGACCATCATCAAGCCGATATATGGCCAATTGGTCGTGCACTAGTGGTACCTATGGCCCGAACGGCCTTCCCGCCCTCTTGGCCGCCAACGTCAGCGGCAGCTGGGACACCTACGAGTACGTGTATAACGGCCTCGATGACGTGATCGGCTGATTGACCTCACCAGCGAGTCCGGAACGTACGGCCAAATGGTCGTGCAGTACTAATATGATGCCTATAGGAACACGCTCGGAGACGTCGACGCATCGGGGTGACCGTGCTCGGCCAGGGCCTTGCGGCCTTCAACCCCTTCCAGTACCGCGGCAACTATCAACTATCGGGGACCACCTTCTATCAACTTGGCGCGCGAGTAGACAATCCCGCGTGGGGACGGTTTCTCAGTCGCGACCCGAGTGGGTACAGCGCCGGAGACATCGCGGTCTATAATGGGTACGGGTATACAGCGGACAAGCCGATATCCAACATTGACCCCACGGGATCCCTGTCTGTGCCGGGCGCCTTGCCTATCCGTGGCATTTTGATGCGGGCATTCCGCCAGGCCGTGTCCCCGGTTGGGAGGTAATTCTGGCCGTTGTTACGGTAGTCATTATCGGCGGGGTCGCAGTGTACGCGGGATACCGGATCTATACCGTCAATTTGGGCCCCTCCGGTACTAACAAAGGCAAAACAAAGGGCAAGACGTTTCGCGGTGGAAAAAAGCCGCAACGCGATCAGTGGTAAGGGAAAAACAACCCGGACTTCAAGGAGTGGTGGAATCGAGAAGGTAAAACAGTTTACGGACAAGACCCCTTAAAGAGAACAACATCGAGCAGATTTACCTGGAGTGGGTTGACCTTGGAAAACTCCAGTAAGCCGAGTGGTGGCGTGGTGTCGTAGAAACAGCACATCGGTGCTCACGAGAACGGCGACCATTACCACAATGGGCAGTACGCGAAACAAGATCCTGGTCAATGACTCACCCCCATTTCCACCCCTTATTGGCAACATGGCGTTTAGGGGAGCGTTTTTTGCCTAGCGACTGCTCTTTCCAGCCAAGCAGACATCCGAACATTTCTTACTATCGCACCATCCGCCCCGCCGCGTTGATGGGGAGCCTGTGGGCAGCGCGGTTGGCCAAAACTCCACCCTCGTGATGGCTGTCACCACTTCCAATAAGACCCGGCCATAAGGTACTCAATTATGCATGACTGGTGAAAGATGGTGGCGCTGATCGGCTTACTACTTCACCCGAGATGTCGCCACCACCCTCAGGTCTAGCCGCCGGACGGTCAACGGCGGCTACCGTCCCATTTTATGATGTGGTTACCAGAACAACTGGTCGTCATGCTAGCTTTCCTGTGGCGTCCGGGCGAAAAAGTACGAGGCGACCAGCAGAATGAGCACCCAGAGTATCACCGGTCCCATTATCGCGAGGATGATGGTCCGATGGGGCGGCAGCACCCAGGCCAGAACGATAATGAGAATGCCCGTAGGTATGCCCAATTGCCCCGCCAAGCGCTGCGAGCGATTCCAACTATCCTCGTTAGACAATGTCCAAGGGGAGCGAACCCCGATCCACCAATTTGGGCGCAGGCGCGGTAGCACGTTGGCGATTAGCATGAACATAATGCCATACCCGGTGGGCGCAAAGCGGATCGTGGCCAAATGGAACACCACGTGACCGGCGATTGTGCTGTAAACGAGTCCCAGCCCTACCACCACCATCCCGCCGATATACCGATAGGTGGGCCAAAACACCTCATAGTTGCGGCGTTTCGGATCGATGCGCCAGAGCCCTTGCCAGATGAGCATGATGGCCAACATAACCACCGGCTCATACAGCATCAGAAAACGCGGCGTCTCACGATGATGTTCCCCCGCGACTAGTGGGGGCAGATGCGTGTACACGAGGATTCCTAGAACAACCATTAACACCCAGGTGAGCCATCCCCACCACGGGATGGCATTAGTTCGTTTCATCGCCATGGCCCCCTCCAAAGTGTTCGAGCACCCATGCCAGCCAGTCTTGCACAATGGTGGTGTTGAGCTGGTAAATGATAAAGGTGCCGTCCCGTTGGTCCACCACTAAATTTGCCGCTTTCAGCACTGCCAAATGCCGACTAACGGTCGGTTGCGCATGCGCGAAGTGCGTCGCGATTTGTCCTGCCGTTTGCGGTCCTTCCTTCAGCAACTCGATGATGCGCCGACGGGTGGGATCCGACATAGCCTTAAACACACCTTCATGCATCCGCGCACCTCCCCGTCTCGTCGTCAATACCCATCGCCTGGTTTCCTTTATTATTATATGTCTAAATAGCTAAATAGTAAACCAACAAGAAAAAGATGGCCGCTGGTTGGTGAATGGTTGCAACGGTATTCCCGGATTATCAACAACGCGCTGATTTTGTGGCGTGCTGGTATCTAATCAATGCGGCATGCTTGCTCGCGGCGGGCCCTTGGATAGGATGCGAAACCGCTCTATTCGGGAACCGTTGGAATACGAGCCAATCATGTTGCCAACGGGGACTCTCGGGAGAGTCTGCACCAAGGGCGGCCAGCCCCTGGCGATGCTTCTGGAACAGATGGTCTCGGTAACCATAGCCCAGATTAGGCCAAGGCTTTTACTCGATGCGTCGCCGGTATGGTGTTTTGGATCATACCGATGACCACCTCCGACGCCCTGTCATTCCGCAAGTATTCAGCACCGCGGCCGCACCTCCCACGAGCCCTATGCCTTTGGGGATTTACCTGGCGACTTTATGAGATTGGGGATGTCGCCGTGACGCTTTTGCCTTTGCGTAATAGGTGTTGCGTAACACCTGAGGCTTCGCAAACGTGTTTTGTTCCCGGGGACCACCGTCAAGCGTGTTGCCTGCTCCCGGCTTCATTTACCGCTGTCGCAGGAGAAAACGCTGTATCTTTCCGCTAGGCGTTTTGGGCAGCGATTCAATAAATTCGATTACCCGTGGATATGAATGGGCCGAGAGGTTTTGTTTCACAAACTGTTGCAACTCCCCCTCCAGTTCATCCGTGGGCGTGATGTTTGGCCGAAGCACGATAAAGGCCTTGACAATTTCACCGCGGCTTTCGTCGGGGATTCCCACCACCGCGGCTTCGGCAACCGCCGGATGGACCATCAGCGCGCTTTCCACCTCAAATGGCCCAATGCGATATCCGGCGCTTGAGATAATGTCGTCGGAACGGCCAGAGAAATAGATATAGCCGTCATCATCCATACTGGCGGTGTCACCCGTGAGACAGTAGCGCGGTCCCGCCGCGAACCGTTCGCGGGTCCGTTCGGGATCCTGATAATAGCCGCGAAACCAATAGAGTAGGGAATTAACCGTATCAATGGCGAGTTCACCTTCGCTTCCTGGCGGCAGTTCCCCACCATTTGAATCGACGATGGCAGCGCGAAAGCCCGGCATCGACTGGCCCATGGATCCCGCTTTCACGGGGCCGCGGCAAATCGGGTCGTGGTGGTTGTTCACCACCATCCCTTGCTCGGTTTGGCCATAATGGTCATAAATGGGAACCCCCAGTTGGCTCTTTGCCCAAGTGCTGACATCGGGATTCAGGGGTTCACCAGCACTTGATAGCACACGCAAACGCAGCCCGCTCTTTATCCCTTCGGGAACGCCTTGGGCCCGCATGGCGCGATACACGGTAGGGGCGGCGGCGTAATTGGTAACTTGATATTCCATCATCAGGCGATAGGTTTCGTCCACACTAAATGGCGCATTGAACATAATAAAGGTTTGGCCGAGAAGAAGCGGACCGACCAAACCATAATAGAGGCCGTAGGCCCAACCGGGGTCAGCGATGTTCCAGAACACGTCATCCGGTCTAAGATCCAAACCATAACGCATATAGGCTTCAAAAGAGGCCAGCGCCCGCACGGGCACCTCAACCCCCTTGGGATGTCCGGTGGTCCCGGACGTATAAAGGAGAATAAATAGGTCGTCTCCCACCACTCCGGGACTTTCCGTGACCGGGTCGGCCTCCTCCAGCAATGACCAGAAGGAGAGAGTTTCCGCGCTGCCGCTTTCCCGTTTTTGTTCCACCGTAATGACACGTCCGGACGCGGAATTCGCGGTGGCGGACTCGACTCCTGTGAGTTTCTCCCGGTTCTTTACATCGGTGATGAGCACGCCTGCTCCGCTATTGTCGACGCGATAAGAAATCGCCTGTGGACCAAACGCGGTAAAGAGGGGGACATGTATCGCTCCAAGCCGCCACAGGGCTAAAACGGAAATCAGCAACTCGGGGCCCTTGGGCAGCAAGGTGGCTACACGGTCGCCCTTTTGGACATTTTGGCGGCGGAGTGCTCCGGCGAACTTGGCCGACAGGTGCCGTAGATCGCCGTAGGTATAGGCGCTTTTGTCTCCATCCCCATTTTCGTAACAAAGGGCCACGCGTTCTGGATCGTGGCGATCGCACAGTAGATGAGCGACTGAAGGTAGAGAAGCGTCATATTGAGCGCGCAATGCTTGGGCTTGCTGCGAACGGTTGGTTGTCATAGAAATCCTCCGCCATCCTTCCCCTTGGGCAACTGTTGTACTAATTATGACAAATCCACGAAAGTAGAGACAAGCCTTTCTTATCCCGACTTGGTGACCAGCATGCAGTAATGGGGCATATTGGTGTTAAGGGTCTGGCGCCATAGTGCCGGATAGGGTTCTTTCTCGGGCACTGAAATGCCGCTGTCGATGAGACGTGTTTCGCGGTCCAGGCCTTTTGTTTCTTGCTATAGTGGGGGTAGCCAGACATAACTTTGCCGCTGCGAGAACTTTGGAGTCCGGCAAGAATAGGAGATAATTTGTGGAGACCGACAATATATACGAAAAACAAGTTCAGCGTGTCAATCCTACGTACCCTCAGCTTTTTTCCATGGCGTTGACGTATCTATCAAACCTGGTGCCAGAGGCGGCAGACCTGCTCATTATTGGAGCCGGAGGCGGCCAAGAGCTGGTTACATTTGGCCAAGCAAGCCCCAAATGGTCTCTGACCGGTATTGATCCCGCGTATGGGATGATTGAGATGGCGCGGCAACGCGTCGAGTCAGTCGCATTATCCAACCGTATCCACCTTTTTCACGGAATTGTGGAAGACTTGCCGCAAGGTCAGTATGATGCCGCCACCAGCTTGTTGGTTCTGCATTTTCTTTCCGAAGACGAAAAAATTTCCATGCTGCAAGCGATTTATCAAAACCTCAAACCCGGTGCGCCTTTTATTCTTGCCAGCTTGGTGGGAACACCCGGATCATTCGCGTATGGGGTGCACCTAGCCGCTTGGGTATCTCATATGGCTGGGCCCGACGCGACGCAGGATGCCTTGGAGGTTCAGGACAATATTTTGAGGAATCAATGGCACCTTATTTCCGAGGGTCATTTGTATGAACTTCTTAAAAACGCGGGTTTCATCAACGTCGATCGATACTATTATTCGTATCTGTTTGGGGGATGGATTGCTTTCAAGCCCTCATAAAGGTCATTAGGGCAAGAACCTGTTGACGGCACCATTTAGATCATGGAGATCCGCCTTAAAACACAATGGGCCTGCTCAGCCAAAGGGAAGGGAACCCGTGGGCCCACCTTTGGCGCCACGTTGACGCCCTGCCACCAAGAACGAAGCCGCCATCGTCAAGCGAGACCTTGGCATCACTTTAGAGAGGTGGTGGCTTAATCACGTTCTCGGCGGAAGGGAAGGAAAGCCCAGGCTTGTAGGCCACAACCCCCAAGAATACAAATTCCCATAAAATGTCAGCGCCTGCGCAAAAGTCATTAACAACATTAAGGCACGTATCGCGCAGGGTAAAACGCATCAGATCGAATGATTCGATTGTACAGTCGAACGCCCTCCGATATCCCCGCTGACGGTTTGGTTAGCGCCATCCAACGCGAGTGAATCCATTGCCCCCATCACGCCACCTAAAGGTCTAGCGGGATTGAGATATTCCGCGCAGTGCACGTGCAATTTTCTTGATTCCGTAACAGTGTTATGTTACGTTAACGAAGGGGCCGTTATGGAAGAGAATCTGATATCAAAAAAAGAGTTGCTGGAACTGACCGGCATCTCATACGGACAGCTATACCGATGGAAGCGAAAGAATCTCATCCCGGAAGTTTGGTTTATCCGAAAGTCAACGTTTACGGGGCAAGAGACATTCTTTCCGCGGCAGGAAATGTTGGCTCGCGTCGAGCGCATCAAGAATATGAAAGAGGATTTATCCCTGGACGCCTTGGCTGATATGTTTTCACCAAGCCCTTCCGACGTGCGTTTGAGTTTGGATGAGATTGCATCACGAAACATTGTTACAAGAGAGACATTAAAAGTGTTTGCGGAACTTTATCCCGACATCAGCGGCATGGGGTTTATCGACATTTTGGCGGCATATGCCATGGACCGTGCGTTGCGGACGGGAGAGGTAACCCGTGCCGAGGCGGGGCAGATGGTTCGAACGGTGGAGGAGCACATTGAAAAGTTCCACGGAAAATCTTGTGACTTGCTGTTTGTCCGCAATTTGGGCATTGGCACCTGTTTGTTAGTCGATTCCTCGGCGGATATATATTTTGACAGCAATTCTAACGTGGCGGTCCGGATTTCTATGGCAGATTGCGTGGAGCAAATTAAAATGTTGGTCCCATAGTGGGCGTCATCATGACGGGAGGCTGGCATGTTGTGAATGAGGGATCCGGCATCAATCTTGTCATCTCCGGCGTTGGCACCGCGTCGGGGGGAACCTATCAAAACGTTGAAATTAAGGGCGTTGGTACCGTAAATGGGGATATTCGCTGTGTCGTAGGTCGTGTGGAAGGGGTGGCCACCATTGTGGGGAGTGTAGCTGCTGAGAACCTGTCGATACAGGGAAAGGCGACCATTAGAGGAGATGTTATGGGTGGTGCCGTCACCTTTGAGGGGCAGGTCAAAGTATCGGGCCGATGCAATGCCGACCGGTTTTCAGGCATGGGCGGGGTAAGGATCGCCGGGCTCTTAAACGCGGATGAGGTGAACCTGCGGTTGGTGGGGCCAACACATATTGAGGAGATTGGAGCCAGTGTCATTCGCGTCGTGAAGGAGCCTGTCCCCACAATTTTTGGCCGGTTTAAGACGCTTTCCGCCAATGTCATTGAGGGTGATGACGTGTATCTGGAAAATACCCAAGCGAATGTGGTTCGCGGAAATGACGTGGTATTGGGGGTGGGTTGCAAAATTGCCTCAGTCGAGTACCGGACGGCATTTAAGGCGCACGAGACGGCAACCGTTGGCCAGCATTCGAAAGTTTGACCACGGGTTAGCATTAATTGTGAGGAGGGTGGTGCGATATGAATAATGAGCCTCAGATTATTCGCGCTTTAAGAATTACTGGAACTGGCTCGTCCATGGGTGGGGCGTTTTCTGTAGTGCGAATTACGGGAGAAGGTGCCGTGAACGGTAGTCTTCAATGCGCCCGGATGACCGTGATAGGGCAAACCGCTATCGATGGGAATATCCATAGCCAAATCGTCAAAGTTCAGGGCGATTTGTCGGTGACAGGCGATTGCACGGCGGAAACCTTCCAGGCTAGGGGTGCCATTCATATAGGCGGACTTTTGAACGCGGGAGAGACGGAACTGCTGCTGCATGGTCCTTCCCAAGCCGTGGAGATTGGCGGAAGCCAGATCCGGGTTAGGCGGTCACGCTTCAGCAATCCTGATGTTGCCTCCTTGAATGTGGACGCGGTGGAGGGCGATGTGGTGCGGGTGGAGTACACTCACGCCAAAGTGGTCCGCGGCCATCACGTGGAAGTGGGACGGGGATGCCACATCGATTTGGTAGAGTATTACCAGGAGTTTCGCCAGGCACCTCAAGCGGTCGTGAAGGACTCGCGGCATATTGGTTGAAGCGCCGGGAAGCCAGCCATTGGCTGGCGAAAGAGAACGGATATAACAAAGGGGAACGAATGGCGCTATTGCTTGGTCGTGCGTGAAGATCACCGCCACTGCCTGAACGAAGTCTGAGGGCTACGTCACACAAAAGCTTTGAGCCATGATGTGTTAAAGGTGTCGCCCAGCAATTGAGCGCTCTAAGGTGAGAGCCGCCGCTTTGGGTCGGCGATGCGCAAGAGAGGCGGGCCGGTCTGTTCTCCGATTCGCGCCATGCGCACCCCCAACCCAAAAGCGGGTCTCCGTCAAAAATCTAGGAAATTAGGCGATTCCTTCCAGCTCTCGTACCAGAGCGCTGAGCGAATGCTTAGCGTCCCCAAACAACATGCGCGTCTTGACATCAAAATAGAGCGGATTGTCGACGCCGGCAAATCCTTTCCCCATGGAACGCTTAAGCACGACCACCGTGCTCGCTTGGTCAACATTTAAGATGGGCATTCCGTATAGAGGACTGCCTGCCTGCGTACGCGCGGCGGGGTTGGTCACATCGTTGGCGCCAATCACCAACACCACATCCGTTTTGGGGAATCGGGGATTGATGCGTTCCATTTCCCATAGTTGATCGTAGGATACGTTGGCTTCGGCTAAGAGAACATTCATGTGCCCCGGCATCCGGCCGGCCACTGGATGAATGCCAAACAAGACTTCCACGCCAAATTCCTGCAGCAAATCGGTGACCTGTTTGACCTCAAGCTGGGCACGAGCCACCGCCAAGCCGTACCCCGGAACGACCACCACTTTCTTGGCGTAACGCAATAGCATCGCGACGTCGTCCGCGGTGATGGGCTGCACCGATCCTTCGCTCGCTTCTCCTCCTTGAGCGTGAATCTTGTTTCCCCAGATTACGGTGCCAAGCGACCGATGCATAGCCCGGCTCATCTGTTGGGTCAATATGGTGCCGGACGCGCCAACCAGAGTTCCGGCGATAATAAGGAGCTGGTTTCCCAGCACAAAGCCGGTCGCCGCGGCGGATAATCCCGTGAGCGCGTTAAGCAGGGAGATGACCACGGGCATGTCGGCGCCGCCGATGGGCAGCGTCAACAACGCCCCCGATAGGGCGGACATCACCATTAACAAAATCGCGGCCGATAGATGGGCGGTACCAACCGCTCCTAAAAAGACGGCAAGCGCCACCGCGGCCAGTATCGCCAGAATCCCGACGACCCGAAGCGCCATTCCCCAGAAAACGCCCCGCATCCATTCTTGAAGCTTTATCAACGCGACTGCGCTGCCGCCGAAGCTGAGTGAACCCAGGATCATGGTTAAGAGAGCGAGCCATCCGGCGGATCCGCTTGTTGCTGGCCATCCTCCCGCCGCCACCAGCGCTGCCGCGCCGCCGCCGAGACCGTTAAAAAGCGCCACCATTTGCGGCATGGCCGTCATTCGTACACGCAAAGCGGACCAAACGCCAGCGATTGTTCCTAGGGCGACGACCCCCAGCACCGCTATCACGTGTGAAAAGCTTGGGATTACCATCACTGTGGTGCCTAGGGCGACAATCATGCCAATCGCCAAAAGCCGGTTGCCACGCCGAGCCGTCGCCGGTGACCCCATTAACCGGACTCCTAGGACAAAAGCGGTGGCGGATGCCATATACAAGATTTGCGCCGTGACTGTCACCGTGCATCCTCCCCCCGTTCCGACCGAAACATTCCAAGAATGCGGTCAGTTACCACAAAGCCTCCAACTAAGTTGGCGGTGGCGAAGAGGACGGCAACCAGGGCAATGGTGAAGGCGAAAGCTCCGTGTACGGAGAACGCCAAAATTAGCGCGCCGACGAGAATTACCCCGTGAATAGCGTTGGTGGCGGACATTAAGGGGGTATGAAGAATGGATGGGACTTTGGAAATGACTTGAAAGCCCGCCAGCACCGCCAAAATAAAAATGTAGAATTCAGCTGTTAGCGACATCGACCATTCCTCCTTCTCCTATTCGTTGCCGTAAGCCAGGATGCAAAATGGATCCCTCATGAACCACGAGGGTGCGCTGGATGAGATCGTCGTCAGGAAGAGCTAAGTGGTGATCTGGATCCCAGGAGATGGGCGCCTCTTGCAAATAGTTGAGGAAGTTGGCAAGATTTCTAGAGAAAAGCTGGCTGGCATCGCGGGGAAGCTGGGACGCGATCTTTTTGGGGCCCAAAATTCGAATGGCCGCGAAATCAACTTCCTCGCCTAGCCGGGTCTCATCGGTATTCCCTCCAGTTTCGGCCGTCAAGTCCACGATGACCGAACCAGGCTTCATTTCGCGGATCATGTCGGAGGTGATGAGAATGGGAGCGCGGCGCCCAGGAATTTGGGCGGTCGTTATGATTGCGTCAGCCCGGGCCACCGGACCCGCCAACCTGTCGGTTTCTCGCTGGTGAGCGTCCTCGGCCAGTTCTTCCGCATAACCATCTTGGGTATGGGTGCTTTGCACGTCCATGGTGATAAATGACGCACCAAGGCTTTCGACTTGTTCCCGTACTTCTGGACGGGTGTCAAAAGCTTCCACGATGGCACCCATGCGGTGGGCGGTGGCGATGGCTTGCAGTCCGGCAACGCCAGCGCCTAAAACCAGCACCCGCGCAGGCGCGATGGTACCCGCCGCCGTCATCAGTAGTGGGAAGAAGCGACGCAGCCGCTCTGCCGCCAAGATGACCGCGCGGTATCCCATGACAGTACTAAGTGAGGACAGCACATCCATACTCTGGGCACGGCTGATGCGTGGCAAAGAGTCCAAACTAAGGGCCGTGATTCCTGATTGGGCCATAGCTTCAAAAAGTTCTGTGGGTGCGGCGTACGGCTTAAGCAGCCCTACCACCGCCGTCCCTGGTCGCGCGAGCCGCCAGATTGATAAATCCCACCCAGCCTCTACGGCGGCGATAATATCCGACGCCTTCACGACCTCTTCCAGTTGAGGGCTGACAATGGCTCCCGAGTCGCGATATTCCGCATCGGGCCATCCGGCGTTGGTCCCGGCTTCGGATTGAATAGAGACCCGATGACCCGCCTGAGACAGGCGCCGTACGCTATCCGGTGACAAGGCCACCATGGTTTCTCCCGGAGCTTCCCGCAATACACCGATATCCAACTCATCGCCCCCCTGGAGAATTTGCGTGATATTTTCTCATATTGGTCTGGAATAACAACAATTCGCCCGTGAATGGTAGAATGACGGACCCGTACGGTTGCGTGAAAAATTCAGCGGGATATGTTGACCCCAACCATGGTCTACGTGATGGTGATCCACGATTGATCAGTCAATTAACTAAGCAACGTGCTTCCATGGGTGTTCTGCCATGATTTAGATACCGATTATGACGGCAATGCCTGCCGGAAGTTTGTCTGGATCCAATGACTGGGTTTACAACATATCTCGTGAAGATGGGAAAACGGTCGGGGGGTGTATGCGGTTGGTAGCATTCCCCGATGTTTCGCAACACGTTAAACTTCATTATAACAGGGTATACCTTCAATGTCAGTATAGTTTGGAAGCGGTTTTTTTATTTTTGCTCAGAGTGGTTCAGAAGATGGAGGGGGGGAGCCGCAATCTGTCAGCTTCCGCCGTACTCCGTTGCCTTATACGGTTATTGAGGTTTCCTCCGCATCCACCGTTGAGGAAGGCGGTGTCGTAGGAAGTCTACGCATTTATTACGGATTCGTGCAAACTATTGCGAACCGCAGGCGCTGGGTAAAGTTCAATTGTTAGTTTCACGGTAGGTTCCGTGGGATATCGCGGTTGGGATTTTACGCGGCATGAACCCTCTTAACCCCAATCCCTCCGCACCAGCCTTTTCTGGCGCCAACAACACGGATTTTGGGGGTGCTATACGGAAAAAGGCTGGCAATGTGCACGGACAAAGTTAATGGGGCCGTTGCCGCACCAGCAAATAATAAGAGGGCCGCAGCCCTCTAAAAAAAGGTGAGTGGCCCGCGAATGAACCGCTGGCCACTCCTTGGCGATTCAATATCCGAACAGGTCTTGTGGAGAGATGCCTACCACTTTAAACAGTGTTCCCGATGAGGTGAAGCCGTCCGCCTCGGCGGCTCCCATCACGTTGTGGAACTTGTTGAAGTCTTCAGGTCCGCTGGCGCCTTGATAGTTAATCTTCTTGTGAGCCTTTATAGCGGCTTCTGCTTGCTTAAAGTTGTACACGGGAACACCCGGGCCGTTCGCCACGTTTTTGATGTCTTTGACGTACACGGTGGGATTGGTAGACTTTGCCTCAATCATGGCCAACGCGATAATATTCATAGCGTCGTAGCCATTGTTGGACAAGATGATAGGCTGTTGACCACTGAACTCATGAGCGTAGTAGCGGGCATAATCGGCAGCGGCTGGGCCTGACGCGCTAGCTGGCGGCTGTACCGAGACCAATTCCTTTGCCGCGTAGCTTACACCGATGGCTTGCGCGAACTGCGCGGAGGCCGTCACGTCATCACCAATTAGCGGGATGTTCCCCCCGCCGAGCTGTTGAAGCTCGGAGAAGAAGGTCGAACCACTCTGGGGATCGAGCTGGGTGTAGATGACGTCTGGCTTGGCGGCCAAAATCCGTTCAACTTCGCTTCGATAAGAGCTTTGGTCCGGCACGATACTCATGTCACTCACTACGTCGACACCATGTTTCTTCAACGTACTTTCGACAGGATTGTTTAACGTCTGCGCCGATGCATTGGCGCCCCATAAGAGGGCGGCACGCTTGTAGTGTTTGATCTGAGTCCCGTAATACGCCATCGCCACACCCATCTGGGAATCAGATGGGGTCACGCGATAGATGTACTTATATTTCATGTGGTCAAGCTGGGTTGTCCCGCCGATTGTCATATCGACAAGCTTGTCCTGATTCAGTTGCCGAATAACAGAGGTAATGGTCAGCGAGGATGGCCCAATCATGGCGACAGGATGTGCCGTGGCGATGATTTGACTAACGGCGGGAACCGCGTCCACTGGGTCGCCCACCGTGTCGGCCGTGACAATTTGCACTTTATGGCCCAATACGCCGCCATTGGCGTTAATTTGGGTTACCGCCACGTCTACTCCGTTTAAAGTGTCGGGGCCAATAAACGACTCCATGCCACTAAAGGGGGACGCCACCGCAATGGTAATAGGCTTGAGCGCGGGCTTTTTCGCGTGCGCCGATGCGGCCGGAGCTGACAAGCCCGCAAGAATCCCAGCTGTTACTAGCGTACTGGACATCAATACAACCGATTTGTGCTTCAACACGGATTATACCTCCTTAACCAGCAATAACCGTTGATAGTTACCGTCCTAAGAACATCTCACCAATATCTTCGCGCTCCAATAGTTCGCCAGCGGGCCCCTCCTCTCGGTTTTCTCCGGCGACCAGCAAATAAGCTCGATCCGCTAAGGACAGTGCGGTGTTGGCGTTTTGTTCGACCACTACCACAGCCTTGCCCGTTTGGGCGATCGCCAGGATGTGATGCCAGACAATTTTCGTATAGCTGGGAGAGAGACCGGCGGTTGGCTCGTCTAGCAAGAGCACCGACGGGTCCGACATCAGCGCGCGTCCCATAGCCAGCATCTGTCGTTGACCTCCGCTTAGGGTTCCCGCCGAACGGCGGGCCGCCTTCAATAGATCGGGGAAAATAGCGAAGACCTGATCCATCCGGTCTTTGGGATAGTGTTGTTGGCGGTATCCGCCAATCTCCAAATTTTCTCGAATCGAGAGACTGGGAAATACGTTGCCATTTTGCGGGACATAGGCCAGCCCGCGTGCCACTAAACGATCCGCCGTCACTCGGGTCACATCTTGTCCATCAATCGTAACGGTGCCGGAAAAAACGGTAATTAGCCCGAAGATCGCTTTGAGCAATGTCGATTTCCCGGCGCCGTTAGGGCCGATAATAACGGTGGAGGTTCCCTCCCTGGCGGTGAGGTGAACATTTCGAATGATGGCGTTCTTCCCGTATCCGGCCGTAAAATTTTCCACGACTAAAGCGCGTTCCATGACATTAGCCCCCCAAATACGCGTTGACGACATCTTTGTTTTCGCGCAGCGCGGACATGCTGCCTTCAGCTAAGATCCGACCCTCGGCCATAACAATTACCCGGTTGCAAAGCGCTTCGACAATTCCGAGATTGTGTTCGATAAGGAGAAAAGTGATCCCTTGTTCGCGATTGAGATCACGAATATGCGCTTGCAGGTCGCCCGCCAATGTGGGATTCACGCCTGCCATGGGTTCATCCAAAAGCACCAAGCGAGGCGCCGCCATAAGAGCGCGGGCTAAATCCAACAGTTTTTTTTGCCCGCCGCTTAAGTTGCCGGCGTATTCGTCACGCATCTCAAACAAGTTAAATCGTTTGAGGAGTGCCACCGCCCTCCCTAGCGTTTTGCTCTCCCAGGCGGCAATTTTGCGACGGGAGAAGATGGCCTCCAAAGCGGTGGCCCCTGGCTGCACTTGTGGGGCGAGCAAAAGATTTTCGAACACGGTGAGCCGCTGCAGCTCCCGGGCGATTTGGAAGGTACGGATGAGACCCTGTTGGGCAATTTTGTGGGAGGGCCAATTAGTGACATTGGTGCCATCTAGGGTGACCTGCCCGGAATCGACCGGATGAAACCCGGACAGGGAGTTGACCACAGTGCTTTTCCCGGCGCCGTTGGGCCCAATCAGTCCGGTAATGGAGCCGCGTGGCACCTCAAAGCTCACTCCGTCTACGGCGTGGACCCCACCGAACGATTTTTTTAGTTCGTTAACGGTAAGTATGTTATCCTTCGACGGCGTGGCCATGGGCGGAATCCTCCGTTTCCTGAGAGATGAGATTAAGGCGGTAAACGCGTTTTCTTTCTGGAATAACGCCCTGCGGACGGTAGCGCACCACCAGCACCATCAGAAGACCGATGGCCATACCGCGAATAGACTCCATCAAAAGGGGATGGCCGGGAATCGTAATGAAGCGGGTGGCTTCGGTGAATAGTACCGGGACCAAAAACGCGCCTAAAATCATCCCGCGGTTATTGCCTTGGCCGCCGACCAGCATCGCCGCCCAGACAATAAAGGTTTCCAGTACACCCCACCCGCTCGGGTTAAACGCGCCAATGTATTCCACGGTCAGGGCGCCGCCGACTCCGGCGAATATGGCGCCAATAATGAAGGCGGACATGCGATAGCGAAAGATGTCCTTGCCAAGCGCGGCGGCCACTGCCTCGTCCTCGCGAATAGCCCGTAAGATGCGCCCGTAAGGAGATTCTGTCAACGACTCGGCCACTCGCCAGGCGATAAAGGCGACAATTAAGCAAATCACGAGAAAGGGAATCTGATACTGGTTGTAGCTTAAGTGAAATAGGGAGCTGTTGAATGGCTGAGGGACACCCGAAATGCCGTCCCAGCCATTAAAGAGGGAGGTTTGGTTTCCGACCACCAGCCACACGATTTGTCCCACCGCCACGGTAGTAATGGCCAAGTAGTCGCTGCGCAGCCTGCGCAGTCCCACGAACCCAACTAAGGCGGCCAAAATGGCGGCAGCGATTCCGCCTAAGACCGGGCTAACCGGGAACGGCAGATTCCATCCCAGAATATACTCGCCGCCCATTCCCATGGGCTGGGCGTGTCCCATGGCCGCCACCCCGGCAAAATAGGCGCCAATAGCCACAAACGTGATGTAGGTAAAGTCCAAAATTCCGGTCAAGCCAAAATGAATGTTGAGTCCCCACGCGTATATCGAGTAAATCGCGAAGAAAATGGCTAGCGTCAACAGGTAATAGATAATTGCGCCCATATTTAAACCCTCCCTCGCGACGGTAAAATCCCCTGAGGTCGAAACAGCAGCATCAGCACCAAAATCGCGAATGCCACCACGGTCTTATACGACGAATCGAAGAACATGGCCGATACTTCCATGGCAACTCCGATGATGAGGGCTCCCAGCATGGCGCCATATGGCCGTCCAATGCCGCCCATAATAACCGCCGCGAAGATAACGAACAGAAACTCTGATCCTAGCGCGGGAGTGAAGTTGTTGACGTTAATGGCTAGCACGACGCCGGAGAGACCGCCGAGAAAGCCGCTGAGCAGCCACACGTACTGCGTAATGCGACGCGTAGGTATGCCGCTGATAAGGGCGAGCTCGGAACTGTCTGACATGGCGCGCATGGCTTTGCCCAGTTTCGAGTATTTGAGCAGGGTGTGGACGGCCACCATAGCAGCTGCTGCAATTCCAATGATCCACAGTTGCTGTACGGTAAACAGCAATCCCCCCACGTGAAGGATAGAGCCGGAGGGGTCGTTGTATTGCTTGAATTCCGGGCCAAACAAGGCTTGCACCCCGTTCATTAAGAACAGGTCCATACCGATAGTAACCACCAACAGTATGATCATGGGCGCTTTTCGCCTGGTAAAGGGCTCAATGACTATGATGTTGAACAACCAGGCCACGACGGCGGTAAGTATTCCCGCGGCGAACATGGATACCCAAATGTTGAGATGCAGCCCCATGTTCAGGACGAAGGCCAAGTAGGCACCGATGGTAAGAAACTCGCCATAGGCAAAATTGACAAAGTTCGTCACGCCAAATTGGAGGGTTAGGCCCACCGAGGAAAGGGCAAGCACCGACGCCGTGATGAGACCAAACCCGACACCCAGCCAAACCATCGAGAGGCTCATGCCGTATCCCCCTTTTTTGTGTGAGCGTTGACGGCTAATTGGTTTAACAGGGTACGGCGGACCTCGGATAACGCAATTAAGTCAATTCCCGTCGTTATGCCCATGTGATGGAGCCACCCCACCAGGGTTTCGGTGTTAAGATTGCCCGGCGCATCGGGAGCGTATGGGCAGCCGCCCAGACCACCCAAAGCGGATTCGAAGGTATTAACACCACAGAGGAGTGCCGCGGTGACATTTCCTAGCCCGATGCCGAAGCGGTCGTGGAGGTGGATAGCGAGTGGGGTATCCGGGATGGCGTCTTGCACAGCCTTAATCACGTCCGTGACGAAGTTGGGGGTGCCGATACCCACGGTATCGGCTAGCGAGACTTCGCAGGCGCCGTACTGGACTAGGGAGCGGGCGATGGTGGCGACTTCAGCGGGATCGATGCGTTCATTTGTAAAAGGGCTTCCAAACGCGCAAGAGATGGCACCGCGAAGCCGTAGGCCCCGCGTGTTAGGCAACTCCGCGATAGTCCGAAATTGATGAAGCGATTCCGATAGCGTCATATTGAGGTTGTCATGCTGATGTTTGGGACTGGCGGAGACCACAAACCCCACCTCCGCCACCGTTGTCATGAGTGCCCGCTCAAAACCTCGCCGGTTGGGAATCAGCGCGATTAAGTTATCAGGTTCGGACAGCCCCGCTAGAACTTGCTCGGCGTCGCGAAGTTGCGGAATCCACTTGGGAGAGACGAACGATGTGGCCTCCACCCGCCTGATTCCAGCTTGTCTAAGCCCTTTGATTAGGGCGATTTTTTCCGCCGTGGATAGTTCGCTGGGCTCGTCCTGCAGTCCGTCGCGTGGAGTCACATCCACAATGTCGACCAGCGATGGCCAACTCATTTTTATCACTCCTTAATAATCTTTTGAAATAGGCCGACCTTGCGAGACGCGAAATCGCGAGAGATTTAATGTCGCCAGCCTTAAATGGCCGATGCTTGTCGTTACCGTAGAACCCCCGTACTGCGAAGCGCTTCGATCCGATCATCAGAGTAATTTAGTACATCTCGCAGCACCTGATCAGTATCCCGCCCAATAGAGCCGCCAGCCGTGCGGACTTTTCCTGGGGCCGCTTTTAGCTTGGGCACCACGTTTAGCACGCCCACCTCGCGGCCGTCTTCGCCCGGCACAAACGTCACCATTTCCCGCGCCGCAATCTGCGGATCCTCGGCAATATCCTTGGCACTCATTACGGGGCCCGCCGGCACTCCCGACTCCCCCAAAAGCTCAACTAAACTATTGATGTCTTGTTGTTGGGTCCACCCGGCGATCACCTCATCTAATTCATGGGAATATTCGACGCGACCTTCGTTGGTGGCATAGCGCGGATTATCGATGATGTCCGGCCGACCCATTGCCTGGGCTAGCTTGGGAAAGGTTCCGGGACTATTCGCCCCAATGGCGATCCATTTTCCGTCCCGTGTCGGGTATATGTTGGATGGCGCCGTCCGCAACAGGCTATTGCCGATGCGCTCTTGTACCAACCCGCCATTGAGGTAATCGGGCATGAGTCCTTCCGAGATGCTGAGAACTGATTCCGTTAATGCCACATCTACATAGTCTCCCTGGTGATCGGGGGTGTTTTCCCGCCGATGCAGCGCGAACATAATTCCGATAACCGCATGCAGCGCCGCGATTTCATCACCTACGGAGACCCCTGTCCGTACCGGTGGCCGATCCGGAAATCCTGTAATATAGCGAATGCCTCCCATGGATTCCGCGATATTTCCGAATCCGGCTCGCTCACGGTAAGGACCGGTCTGGCCGAACCCGGAAATGCTGGCGTATACAATCCCGGGGTTTTGCTCCGCAACTTTTTCGTAGTGAAGGTCCCACTGTTTTAAGCGGCCTGGGCGAAAGTTTTCCACCAATACATCGCAACATTGCGCCAATTCCCGCGCGAGTTGCTGGCCGGCTTCCGTCCGCAGGTTAATGGCGATTAGCCGTTTGTTGCGGGACTGCATCTGCCACCACCAACTGGATCCGGTTGGACCTGCCCCCCAGTGCCGGAGAGGGTCTCCCGAGAGGGGTTCGACCTTGATGACGTCCGCGCCAAAGTCCGCCAATAGCCTTCCAACTGATGGTGCCGCCACTAATTGCCCCAACTCTAGGACTCGTAGCCCCCGCAGTGGCATTTCGTTCATTATTACCGCTCCTTAGCACCGTTTAAACTCTGCAGTGTGCGATTCGTTCACCTAACTCGTCCGCCTCTTCGCGAAGGCCCTGGGCCATGGTGATAAGCCGGTTATCGGGCATACGCATTCGCGGCCCGGAAAGACATAACGCCAGCACCACGCGACCATTTTCCCCAAACACCGGCACACTGACAGATGCCAAGAGGGGGTCCCGTTCGCCAGAAGTGACCACAAATCCCCGGTTGCGCACCGCGCTCCAGTCGGTGCGAAAGGGGGCGGCCGGCATTCCCGACCACAGCGCCGAATCTTCGATGAGAGTTTCCCGTTCGTCGTCGTCCAGCCAAGCCAGGAGAATGCGCCCGGCCGAGCCCACATGGACCGGCAAGGTTACTCCGACCTCAATGCTATGCCGCACATGTTGAATGGGTTCCCGGCGATCAATACAGATTCGGGATGAACCGGAACGCAAAAAAACGGTCGCGGTTTCCTCGTATTTGGCAACTATCCGTTCCAACGACTGTGTGCAGGCTTCGTGAATGTCCAGTTCTTTGAGCGCGCCCGAGGCCCATCGGATAGGGCGCGAATCCACAGTATGGGTTGAAGTGATGATGTTTTCCGCGACTAAAGTTTGTAGAATGCGGTGGACCGTAGTACGAGGCATGCCTAACCGTTGACTTAATTGCGTTGCGTTCAAGGAGGCGTCAACCGCCAACAGGTCAAGAATTCGAGCCATTTTACCGATAACCGCTACGCCCTCTTGTTGTTGGTTCCGCATTATGGACACCACCTCCGCATAACGGTCATGAATATATTTTATTACTTACGCAATTCGTAATGCAATAACTTCCCGCAAAACATTTTTATCGTATTAGGAGGGTTAGCACGTTGTCTATTGTGGGCGTGGAGTCTTGTTTCGCCAAGGTTTTTGTTCCCTACTCTTAGCGTTCTTGCACGATATTTGTTTAAGCTAAGGCAATGATACAAGGGCGCGATTCCAACAGGGAGAGGAAGGGTGGATCGGTGGAACCAGCAATAATTAAAGGCATGCATTATCACGTCACGGAAATCGGCAGAGGGTGCTGGGCGGCGATGGCACAGCCCGGATCTGGGGCTGTGGCCAACGCGGGATTGGTGGATCTTGGCGAGTCGATTCTTGTTTTTGATACCTCCCAGACCCAACAGGCGGCCCGGGAATTGTGGGACGTCGCGTTCCATCATTTGAAGAAACCGGTTAGTCATGTGGTCAATAGCCATTGGCACGGCGACCATATTCGTGGCAATCAAGTCTTTTCGGGCGCTGCCATCATCGCATCCCAGCGAACCCGCCAGTTGATGGAACGCCATCACCCACAACGAATTGCCGATCAGCGGGCGCGGATGCAATCCGGGGAATTAGCCGCCGTTATTCAGGATTTGGACGAGGCCTTAAATTTAGGGGAGGACAACGACGGCCAGAGACTGTCGTTGCGGTACCAGGCATCTTTTCTTCGGCAATTGGAGAAATCCTTGCCAACCTTAGAGCTAGCCTTGCCCACCGAGACATTTAATTCCTGGTGGGGTCTTGCCGGATCGAGGCGACGCATCGAGTTGCGCGAATTTGGTCCTGGCCACACCGAATCCGATGTGGTTCTTGATGTCTCTCATCAAGGTATTTGCTTTGTTGGCGATCTTGTGGCGGTTCAGAGTCACATGCGAGTTATCGACGGTGATGTGGATGGCTGGATTAACACACTTACCCAACTTAAAACATGGGAGGTTAACAGGCTTGTCCCTGGGCATGGGCCCGTAACCAGGACACCGGACTGGAATGGGATTATCGGGTATTTGGTGGAGATGCAAGAGGTTGCCGGCAGGTTGTCGCGAGAAGGCCGGGATCCGTCGCAGGTATCGGAGTCAGATATCCCTAGCCGATATCGTTCGTGGTCTGACTCCTCTGTTTATGTTGACAGCCTTCGACACCTGATGTCCCAAAACTAACTCGTGACAGCATCATTCCAATGGCCATTCTTAGGTTGATGCACCGTCACATCTCGTAGAAAAGGTCTTGCCCGAGGATGTGGCCAGCGGGAAAAATCTTGGTGTTTTTAGGGATGAAAGATTAAGCGCCTTTCCCGGGAGCAATAGAATTCTCCGCGTGCGACGACAGCAGATATCCTTTATGAAGCCCCCCGTATAGAATGGCCACTAGCCCTAGTGCGCCCACCGTGGCCGCTCCACAAAACGGTCCCACAACTCCAAAGCGAATGAGACCCGAGGCCATGAGAGGACCGATGATGCCGCCGACGTAAAGGGGAAGATAAACCAAGTTGAGAGCGGTGCTCCGGTGGGATGGGGGGATACGGGTGGAAAATAAGGCGAAAATCATGGCGCCGCTAATGCTGGCCATGGCGCTAAATACCGTCAGAACCGCCATAAAGGAAAGCAGATGTCCTACAAAGCCCAACAATAAGGTGGCGGGAACCATCAGGGCAAACGCCAGAGCCAAAACCCGGGTAAACCCCACTTTGTCGCCTAATCGACCGGCCACGATGGTGACGACGGCGCCCACCAGCGCCGATATTCCGATAATTCCCCCCACAACTACGGTAAGATTGCCATGCGCATGATACAGATGTTCAATGCCGAGGGGTACATAGGGATTCACCATTTGTCGGGCAATCATCAGCAGTAAGTAAACGCCAAACAATACCCAAGTAATGGTGAGACTAAACGTTACGTGTACGGATTGCCAGGCGGCGCTCCAGACTGACTGACGAGGTTGCGGGCTTACGGTATTTTCCGGAAGAAGGGCTTCACGATAGAGCGAAAGAAGCATTGTGCCGGTGGCGATGGACAAAAGGGAATCCATCAAATAGAGGCTGTGCAGGGTAAGCATACCGATCTGCACGAGCCACCCACCAATCAGTGGGCCCAGCGCCATGCCAATGGGAGAGGCCACACTAAATGTGGAAACAGCGGTACCCACCTGATCGTTGGGCACAAGTCCGCGGATTGCCGCCAGCATAATTCCGGTATTACCCAATTGAAAACCTACCATGGCCATGGCGGCGATAACGCCTGGAAGCGCGTGGCTAAAGCCCAGAATGGCAAAAACGACCGCCTCCACGTAGGCGCTACGAATAATGACGGATTTGCCGCCATAACGCGTCGCCCATACACCCCATAGCGGCACCAGAGGCAGGCCCACAATAAAGGTTATGGCGCTGAGAACCCCCACCCAGGTCGCGGCGTGAGACACGCGCATCCCTTGTAGGTAGAGAGGCAGGAATGAGGCAATGTGACTATAGCCGAAGGACTCCACAACAGAGGTGATGAAAAATAATAAGAGGGTGATTTTCCAACCGCTTGCCATGCGCCGCATTTTTTTACGTTACACTCCAGTCATTGCGCACCACCAGACACTAGACGCCACACTAAACGTTATGTGGCGCGTGGTTTTCAGAGCGCTTTCACGCAACAATCCATGGTATCAGGGCCTAATAATCATGGCAACTATTCAGAACTTGGTTCTGACGCTCCTTCAATAGGCCTTCACCGCTTTACCATGGGGGAGGTTTTGTGGGGAAGGGATTGCGGGTAAGCCATTTCGTAATCAGATGGTTATGGTACCCTGCTTGGCGCGGGCCTTGCCATAGATCTTGCCTAATCCAAAGGGATATCGCGGTCTTGGACTGGGAGATGTGATTATGGCAATGAAGACGCATAAGGTAGAGATTCCCCTAGCGCACATCCTGCAGAGCCACGATCCACCAGGTGCCGCAGCCAATGGCGGGGCCGAAATAGGCCACTTCGTTAAAAAAGAACATGTAGGCGCACCACAAGATGGCGATGAGGGCGACACCCGCCGTTTCGCGCCATCGGCCAGCGATATATTGAGTTGGTAAAGCTAAAAAGCATGCGGCCCACACGGATAGAATCACAATCGCGACCGTGGGTGTAAGGGCATTGGTGGAGTTTCTCAAAATGCTCCACTCCGTCGCTGCGGCGGCTAACGAACTGGTAATGACGGTGCCCCACATGGGGAGTGCGCGAGGCTTCAACATGGTTATCCTTCCTGGCCGCTAAGCGCATGATGGCCGATGATCTCTGCCTAGGAACCATTATAAGGAAACATGCGAGCCAAGGTGGTTGGCAATTGATGATTTATCTTTCGCTAATAATTGGTGGCTTGCTTTATATCTGTTCTTTCTCGGTAAAAATTTGGTCTCCCCACCCATCTTTTGTCACAGAACGTGATCTCGCCTCGTCATGTGGGCAGCAAATTAAATGGGGAGGATTGTCATGGACCTGAAGACATGCGTCATTATTGGAGGAGGATACGCAGGCATCCAAACTATCCATGCCCTGCAAAAGTTACATGGGAAAAACCGGGGTATGCCTAAACTCCGTATTGTCCTAATTGATAAAAATCCATATCACTTGAGGAAAGTGCTGCTCTTTAAACCGGCTGCTAGAGCTTCTGATATCAAAATTCCGTTCGCGCAGATGTTTTCCGATCAAGTTACGTTGGTGCAGGGTGTGGTGACTGCCATTAATGCGGAGAGCAAGTGCCTGCGGTACGAAGATGTGGAGGGATGCCCGCAACTGTTGAATTACGACGTCCTGGTGGTGTCAATTGGCAGTATCTTGCAGACGCCTCCCCCGCTTCAGGGCGGTGTCGCGTTAAGCGACCCCAGCGCGGCAGAGATGATTAGAGAGCGCTGGCAGGAAAATCTGCGCATGGCTGGAGAGGAACCTAATCGTGCCAAGCGCGAGCAGCTCATGACCATCGCGGTGGTGGGAGCGGGCATCAGCGGGACTGAAACATCCGCGGAACTGGCCTACAGCATGCGGAAAGAAGCGAATAATCTGAAGCTTAATCCATCGGATGTGCGGGTGTATCTTGTGAACGCTCACGAGCGACTCTTTATGGCAGGACCCGAGGTTGTTGGCCGAAGGCTTGAAAAGGAACTGAGCCGGGCGGGGGTTACCGTTCTTCACGGGTGCAAGGCGTTGTATGAGAATAATGGATTGTTAACGTTGACCGGTCACTCTCCCATTCCGGCAGGGTTATGTGTGTGGACGATTGGCCTCTTGCCGGGTCCGAAGACCCAAGACCTCGGTTTGCCCCTTATGGCTGAAGGCAAAGTCATGGTGGATGCCAGTTACCGAGTGCAAGGGGATCAGGACATTTATAGTATTGGTGATTGCGCCAATATCGTGGATCCGCGAACGGGTCGACGGGATACCATGACCTGTAAAGAAGCTTCCGGCCAAGCAATACGGCTTGCGCGAGTCATCATCGCCGACTTGGCCCATCGACCGGCTCCATCGCACAAATCTTACATGGATATTTATTGTTTTAGCCTGGGGCCCAAAAGAGGGATGGTATGGCTTCGCTGGTGGGGACTCGATATGATTATGACCGGAAGGATTGGACTAAAATTTCGCCAATACACATGGGACAATGCCAGTTTGATAAAGTAGGAAATATGGAACAACAGCCGCATGAAATGAGGGAACTCTACGAGCGGTATAAGCCGCTCTTGTTTACCCTGGCCTATCAAATAACGGGATCTGCGGTCGATGCCGAGGACGCGGTTCAGGACGTGTTCGTGAAACTGCACGATTTAGATGGCAGCCACATTGGTTCGCCCAAGGCCTACTTGTGTAAAATGGTCACCAATCGTGCCTTAGATCTCATCAAGTCCGCTCGTAAGCGAAGAGAACTCTATTTTGGAACTTGGCTTCCCGAACCCCTTTTGACACCATCATTAGACCTATCCGAAGCCGTTGCCCGCGAGGAACTGCTCTCTTACGCTGTCCTTGTTCTTTTGGAGCGGTTGTCTCCATCGGAGCGGGTGGTATTCGTGCTGCGTGAAGCGCTGGGCATGGACTATCCGACTATCGCCAAGATCACGGATAAAGGCGAGCCCAATTGCCGCAAGCTCTTTAGTCGCGCTAAATTAAAATTGGAGAAACAGGGGAGGGAACTAGATCACGGGGTGCTGGTGGGGGAGGAATGGGTGCGCCGGTTTATTGAGGTGCTAATGAAAGATGACATGGAGGCACTACTTCCTTTGCTGGCTGGAGATGTAACAGCCCTGTCAGACGGTGGTGGGAAAGTGCCGACCGCCGTGAATCCTATTGAACAGCCGCGTAATGTGGCCCGTTACTTGCTGGGGCTGATGCGCAAAATTTCTTCATCCCAAAATCGGTGGCGTTTACGACTTTTGCCCCTGAACGGGCACGTGGGTATCGCTGTTTGGGAGCTCGACACCATTGATAGTGTGGTTCTCATGGATGTCGCCAATGACGTGATAAAAAACTTGTACATTGTCCGCAATCCAGAGAAGCTGCGGCATCTTAAGGGATAGTTGCGGATGTCGGTCAAAATGGTGGCTGGATTTGTAGAATTCATTGGACAGAACAGGTGAAAGGGGACCGCTGGTATGGGGCAGCTAGAGCTGGGTGCCTTGGGACAGGTGCGGTTTGATACCACGGGTCAAGGGACCGCCGTTATTTTTTTGCATTCGGGACTCACTGACGGTCGACAATGGGATGGTCAAGTCGCGGCGTTATCTTCGCGATATTTGTGCGTGAGGGCGGATATGCCGGGCTTTGGTGGCAGTTCCGACCCTGGCGAGTTGTTTGACCCCACGCAGGTGGTTTTCTCTCTCATGGATCATCTAGGAATAGAACGGGCGCATATAGTGGGGTCGTCGATGGGAGGTTCTACCGCCCTCCACGCGGCGGTGCAGAACCCTAAGCGGGTCGCATCACTCTTTTTGGCGGGAACCGGGATGTTTGGCTACACTTTTGCCGCGCCTGAGCCACCTCCTATATATCACCAGTATGAACAGGCATACCAGGCGCGTGATGTGTTCAATGCCGTGCGCTGCGGGGAAGTTATCTGGCTTTGGGGCATTAGTGGCTCAGAGGCCTGCGTTTCTACTCCGGTAAAGCAACACTTTGAGCAAATGAATCGGGAGTACTATGTCAATCATTTTTGGCAGGGTCCCAAATATCTGCCAATTAATGACGCCCTCCAGATTGGGGATCTCGCCATGCCGGTGATGATGGTGATAGGCGATAAGGACACCCCCTATTGCCTGTCGTTAGCCGAGCATTTACGTGCACGCATTCCCCATAATGTGTTGCGCTTTATACCGGGCGCCGCGCATTTTCCCAACCTCACTCATCCCTGCATTTTTAACGCCTGGCTTTTGCAATGGCTGGCCGAACACGATTAGGAACGGGTCTTAGGCTGTATATCAGGTGCGGCGCGAACGACCCAGACGAGATTAAGCCCCATGAGAGCGGCCGTAACCAAGAACATGGCGGGAATCCCGAAGCGCGCAGAGACTAGACCCCCGGTTAGCGGTCCTAGGAAACTGCCAATAAAGGTGGCGCTGGAGGTGATTCCATAAATTTGGCCGCGTCGTTCAGCAGGGGTTAGGCGGCCGACCAAGGCGTTTGCCGTGGGGAGAATGCCGCCCATAAACATCCCCATGATAAATCGGGCCGCGATGAAGGCATAAATATTATGTAGCAGTGCTTGCGGAATGTTGAGGAGGGCGGCTCCCAACAACGATATGGATAACACCCGCTTATACCCCAACACGTCGCTGCGTTTTCCTAAAAAGGGCGATGCGATTAAGTCGCCCAAGCCTGTAACCGAAAAGGCAAACCCCGCGATCAAAGCCAAGTATTGCGAATGCGGCAATAAGTTTCGCACGAACACGGTTACCACCGGCTGAACGGCGCGGCTGGAAAACTGCGCCAGCAGAAGCACCACAAACATGGGACCCAGTCCCGCGTATTGGCGGATATTGCGCCATGACGACACTAACGAGCGCGACGGTCGGCTCGTCCCTGACACCGTCCCCCGTACTTCTTTGACGGTTACCAATACCAGGATGACCCCCACCGCGGAGACGCCGCTGGTCCAGAAGAACACGGCCCGGTAATTGCCTACCGCGTTGGCCAGCAGGCCTCCAAGAAGGGGGCCAATAAGGCCGCCCAGCAATTGTCCCGTGCTTAGCCAGCCAAGCGCGTAACCCAGGCGTTGTTCAGAAACTTGGGTAGCCACCAGGGCGATGGCAGCGGCGGAAAAGCCGCTAAAAGCGCCCATAGCCACGCGCAAGGCCAGGAGTTGCCAGACATTATGGGAGAGTCCCATCAATCCCGTGAACAGGGAAATGGCAATACTTGACCGCAACACCATGGCTTTACGGCCATATTTATCGGCTAGATTTCCCCAAATCGGCGAACTGAAAGCGGCAATCAAAAAGTTGGAGGAACTAAGGACTCCCGCCCAGACTTCGACGCGGGCAATTGGCTGAATATGCAATTGAATGAGGTATAGGGGGAGAAAGGGAGCCATTACCGTCAGGGCGGACGAGATAATAAACTGAACCGCCACCATGGGCCAGAGAACATGGCCCAGGGATGGTGACTTTGGCGCGGCGCCGGAAGAGGTCTCTTTCTTATCCATATGCACCCGCCTTAGTCAGACGTGTCGCTAGAGCCGTGATATTTTTTGCCGGGATAATTTGCGCATAATCTAGCCAGGCAAAAACACCGCGGAATTGTGCCGGGGGGTTAAAAACATTAACGCCGGGCTGACTCAAATAAATCCGGAAATATGGTTGAGCGATCAAGGTAAAAAACATCACCATGACGCCCGTAGATAATGGCCAGCGAATGGCGATCGCACCGCCCGAGGCCCAAAGTAGGGTTGATCCGCATAGCACGTCATTCGCGAGATCTGAATTTTTGTTTTCGAATCACGCCGTCGTTGTCCGGTTGGTTGAGCGGCGAAGGTGGAAAAGATATTTTTCCCGCGTGTGGCAAGAAGGCATAACGGGACCGAAACCGCTTGCGAGCTCAAATCGGTGGTGAGGTCGCGTCCGCAGATGCCCCTATTCAAACACTCCGTTTTTGCCGCTTCTCGCGATGCCCAACGGCACCATTCTATGCCGCTGCCACGGTAAACTATCATTTTGCCGCTCCGTCCGCTACTTTGCTTAAGTAACTTAATCATAGAGGAGTGTGGTAGGGGTGTCTATAGGCTTTGTCCTATGGTCCCTTCGCATATGCGCGGGTCTGAGTGAGCTTGTCTATAGGCTGGCAAACAGCTAATGTCATTTCAATAACGAATGAATTCTGGGTAGTCGTAGATAAGGAGAGGGATTGTGGACAATCGAACCGGCATGGTAATTGAGAGACCTGCGCAAGACATTTTTGATGCCATTGTCAACCCGTCCAAAATTGGAGCCTTTTGGTTTTCATCAAGCTCGCAACCATGGCAAACAGGGCGAATCATTACTCTGGTCTATGAGGAATATGACGCACGGGGAGAAATTCTTGTGCTTGACATGATTGAAGGACAAAAAATCTGTTTTGGCTGGGGCAAGGACGGTCAAGGAAATGAGGTCACCATCACCTTAGTGCCGGTAGGCAGGGCAAGTACCCGGGTTGAGGTGGTGGAGCGGGGTTTTGAGGAAGGCCATGCCGACGTTTTGCGGGCGATGCTGGACAATAAGGAAGGGTGGGTTTACATGTTAAGTTGTCTAAAGGCCTATCTGGAGTTCGGCGTAACCGCTCTGCGGGGCGCGCTTGTAAAGGGTTAGAGACCCGAAGGGTACCGTGTGGGTTTGGAATGCGTCAAGACGAGTACAGCTGTCTCCCCAATGCCACTTGTCTGGTTTGCGTGCCGTTAAGGACTTGGAATGATTAACGCAGCTTGTTGGGATTGCCGCCGTGCCGGGAGTGGCGTTATCTTGATGGGCCGTTCCGTTTGTCGCTTCTTTGAAGGGAACGCCCATCCGCCGCTGGCGGGTCTATCAGCGTACGCTGCGCACGAAGGGATGCAAGATGATGGCAACCACTAATGGTCCGGGTCTGAAAGAATTTGCCCCTGACATCGTGCTGGTGGACGGCCCCATGGTCCGTGACTTTGGCTTCCCGTTTACCACCCGCATGACGATTGTCCGGCTGAGCGACGGGGCTCTATGGATCGATTCGCCGGTTCCCGTGGCACCCGACACGTTGGCCCAGATCCAGGCATGGGGGCCGGTGCGCTACCTGGTTGCAGGCACTCCACGGCATGTGTGGCGTCTGCGCACCTGGCATCGGCAGTTTCCGGACGCGGAATTGTGGGTTTGCCGAAAACAGCCCGCCCGGTTCCGACACCTGCCTTGGACGGGTGTGCTCGGACCGAAGGCGGCCAACCCATGGGCGAGTGACCTCGATTACCATGTCTTTCAGGGAAGCGCGCTACTTGAGGAAGTCTGCTTCTTTCATGCCAAGTCGCGGACGCTCATCATGAATGACCTCATCCAGCACCATCAAAAGCAAGCCGGGAAACCCCTCCGTAATGCACTATTGACCTGGGCGGGCAGTTCCGGGGCACGGGGGGACGTTCCGCTCGATATTCGCTGGTCGTTTCGTGATCGGGCGCGAGCCCGGCAATCGTTGGCGCAACTCATGTCATGGGACTTCGAGCGCCTCGTTATCGCCCACGGTCCCTGTGTGGAGCAGGGTGCCAAAGATGTGGTGATGCAGGCTTTTCGTTGGCTGCGGTAGTGCTTCTTTTTTGGTGAGAGGGGTTCGAACAGTTTCCTTAAATGTTGTTTACACTTATCTAATAATGTATAATCTGGATATGGCACGAAAATTGGTGAGTATACACGACGCGGCACAATTTCTGGGCGTCACTCCGACGACGCTGCGTCGATGGGAGCGAGAAGGGCGACTCTTGCCGGATGAACGGACAC
>JAJYTS010000089.1 GCA_021792935.1 Bacillota bacterium
ACCTGCCCTATTCCATCGATGAGCTAGTAGGGCACGCCGTTGATATGCTGCGGGCCAATCAGTTTCGTCAGGACGTGTATATCCGTCCTTTGGCTTATAAATCCGACCCGGTCATAAAAGTGGGGTTGTCCGGCATTGCCGCGAGTTTCGCCATGTTCGCGCAGCCTCTAGGAGATTATATTCCAACGGAATCGGGCATTGCCGTGTCCGTGTCCAGTTGGCGGCGGATTTCGGACAATATGATTCCTTCTCGTGCCAAGGTTTCAGGCGCGTACGTCAACGCGGCCCTTTCCAGCGATCAGGCCAAAGTGGACGGTTATGACGAAGCCATCATGCTGGGAGAGGATGGGCAGGTTTCGGAGGCGAGCTCGTCCAATCTATTTATGATTCGTGAGGGGCGTTTGATAACGCCGCCGGTCACCGCCGACATATTGGAGGGCATTACTCGGCAATTGGTTTTGGAACTCGCGGGCGAAATGGACGTCCCCGTACAAGTGCGAGCCATTGACCGAACCGAGTTGTACAGTGCGGACGAAATGTTTTTGTGCGGCACTGGGGTGCAATTGGCTGCGGTAACCTCCGTCGACCGGCGCTTGGTGGGAAGCGGCCAGCCGGGTCCCATCACCCAAACTATTCAAAAGCGATATTCTGACCTGGTGCATGGGCGCTTGCCCCGCTATCGCCACTATTTAACACCGGTATATCGCCCTTAATAGGAGTGTGCCATGGCGTCCCCTTCATCGTGGGGAAACACCAGGAGCGGCTTGTTGAGGGCCAAGCGCTGGCGTTCGGCCAGGGTGATGATGAGTCCGGCGTGCGAAAAGAGTTGAGGGAAATTGCCTCTAACGCTGCCGGAACCGGGATCCACATGTTCCCCAAACAATCCGAGCGGTGTGGCCAAGTCCAGATGCTGATTAATGACGGTGTCAGCCTCTTGCATGCGGCCTAGGCGCATGAGCACCCGCGCGTACCAAAAGCCCGCTAGAATAAAGGGATGGCGTGCTTGTCCGAACTCGTCCTGACGGTATCGATGCACAAAATGGTCCGCTACCAATGTCGATTCCACCACTTTAAGAGTCCCTTGAAACCGGGGATGGTTGACCGGGACAAAATCGTAAAGCGGCAAGGTGAGCAAGGCGGCATCGGTTAACGTACTGTTGGGGCGAGCTTGGAAAGCGCCCGCGTTTTCGGCCTCAGTTAATAAGGTTTGCCGAATTTTGTCCGCGACCCGGCGCCATCGTTCTGAGCGGCCCGCGCTGCCTAGGGACTGGCCTAACCGGCGTACGCATTCCAGGCCCACCCAATTCATCATTCGCGAGTGGGTGTGGTGGTTGCGGGCGGTGCGATATTCCCAAAGGGAGGCATCCGGCTGGGACCAAGTCTGCCGCATCCAGTCGGCCAAAGCCTCGATGGCCCACCAGTATTGCTCAAGCCAGTCGCGGTCGGGGTTCTGCCCTTGTAGATGGTAAACAAGCCAGAGAACGCTGCCAGCCAAATCTAACTGCAGTTGATGAACGGCTCCGTTGCCAGCGCGAGCGGGACGTGACGCCGCGTGGCCCGACAGCCACAAGAGGTCATGCTCCCCATCGGGCAAGGTGCCATCCACCCGCAGAAACGGTGAGGGGAATACGCGTCCGGTGGGTGATACTGCTTCGAGAAGAAATTCCGCGATGCGGCGAGCCGCGCTGGTGTCGCCCGCCATTAGCAAGGCTTCCCCCGCGTAGGCGCTGTCACGAATCCAGACATATCGGTAGTCCCATTGTCGAGCTTCGCCCGGCTCTTCCGGTAAAGAGGTGGTGGCGGCCGCAATCGGGGCTCCGGTTGGGCGGTAGGTGAGGGCGCGGATCACTTCCAAGCTGCGCGTGTAAAGTTCGGCGTGGGGACCATCATAGGGTTTATGGGCCGATAGCCAAAAGGGGGCCGTTTTCGGCCACAAATGGGCGACATCGTGAGAAATAGGTCGATTCAGCCAGCGCAAATCGGCAGGACTTTCCGTACTGACACGAAGGACAATGCTGGCTTCGCCCGGCTCGATAATCCACTGGCCTACTCGGCGCGTTTCTTTTTGGGAACCGTGAATGGTTAATTGGGCGATCTCGGGACCATGGGGATTTTGATAACGTATGCCTCCGGGGGTGGGATAATAGGCGGGCCGCACCGCTCCATAGCCGAAGGAGGGGCGGCACGTCAGACGCAATGGCATTTCACTGTGACACTGCATCCAGATGGCGGTTTGTCCGATGGTCATCCAGGTGCGCACGGAAGCTTTATGCGCTCCCAGGGTAAAGCGCGTTTCCAAACAAAGCCCGTCGGGAAGATAGGACTGCTCTACCGTATCATAAGCGTCTGGTTCCAGGCTTAGATATCCACCGGTGTGTTCGTCCAATAACCGTCCAAAAATAGTAGGCCCGTCAAAGCGCGGAATAGGAAGCCAATCAATGGCGCCAGTGGGGCCTGCTAGGAGGGCGGTTAAGCCATTTCCAAGAATTGCGTAAAATTGCTTCATGATGTCACGCCTTCACGGGTATCGGTCACGTCGTGATCCAGATTAGTCACTCACTGGCTGGATGTCAAAGCTCAAAAATAGGGAAAAAACCGTGGAGGCATGTGGTCATGGACACCATACGTGGCGGGCCGTTGACTAGTGCCTGACCTTGGTGCGCGGGGCATTGGGATAATCCCGGAGTTTTAGGAAAGACTTTCTTGCGGTGGCACAGTTCCTGGCCACTGCACCGTGACGACCCAGCGAATACCGTTCGCGCGGCAATCGACGGGACGGGGACTACGGGGAGTCGCGCCATCCAAGACAACCCACCCCTCCATCGGAGGAATCCCGATGGGGCGTTGGGAAAGGGTGCGCAAACGCTGTGCCAACTCCTGACGATTGCTCTGGCTGACAACCTGCCGAATTTGCGTCAGCCCATTGGTAACAGCCTCGCCAATAGCCAAGTCATCGACGCCTCGATAAAAACGGGAACCACCCAGGGATGCTGGTGCTTGCTCCGCAGGGGTCCATTGGGTTAGGGCCTCTTGGACGCGGGATTCGGCGTCAGATTGGCTAGAGGCGGAAACAACCCACCACTGCGTCCACATCACCATTCCCCCTTAAAAGGTGCCGGACTTATTTTACCGCAGAAAAAAGCCCTGAGCAGTCAGGGCTTTGGAATTAGCGAACTTGCACCGGGTATGTTTCGACCTGCCGTACATTTTGCCGCTTTCCGGCTTCCCAACAAGCGGGGCACAGTCGCGCTTGGCCGGTGCCCAACACGTCGCGCGAAGTCAAGGCTTCTCCGCAGCTCTGGCAAAATCCCACTGTTTCATAAGCAAGAGCGTGTCGCATGTTTTCACCTCATTTTCCGAATTCTTCTACTGATACGCTTATTATAACAGGAAACTTTGCGAATGTGAACACTATCACAAGCTTTTTGCAAAATTTTTTTGGTTTTCCTAGTCTTTTCATCTCTTGCCATTCCTTCTTAAGTTGGGTAGGGTGAACGGGGGGTCTACGCGCAAGGAGGACCGAAGTTGATGTTGTTGGAAGGCAAAAAGGCTTTGGTGACAGGCAGTTCGAGGGGCATTGGACGAGCCACCGCTTTGGCTTTCGCCCGTGAAGGGGCGGACCTGGTTATTCACTACCGCCGCCAGCAAGCTGACGCGGAAAGAGTGGCCGACGAGGTACGTGCCTTGGGGCGTGAGGCCCATGTGTTCAAGGCGGAGCTGGAGAGTGCCGACGACGTGAACGCGCTTTTTGATCATATTGGCGACATCTGGGGGAGTTTGGACATCTTCATGGCTAATGCCGCCGCTTCAGCGTTTAAGCCGTTGCTGGAAATTCAACCGCACCATATTGATCGGACCTATCAGTTGTTAGTCGCCAATTTTATCTTGTCGGCGCAAAGAGTTGTCCCCCTCATGGAAGGTCGCACAGGTCGAATCATCACCTTGACCGGCCATGGTGTTCATTACACCCTTCCGCGCTACGGCAATATCGCGTCCGCTAAAGCGGCCGTGGAAACTCTTACGCGATACTGGGCGGCAGAGTTGGGTCCGCGTCAAATTACCGTAAACGCTATCGCCCCCGGCGTGATTGGCACGGAATCAGAACAATTTTACATGGGCGACAAGCTCGAGCAGTTTGACCAGGCCTGTATCGAAGCAACTCCTCTGCGACGAGTGGGGCGAGCGGATGAGGTTGCTGATGTGGCGGTATTTTTAGCTAGTGCTCTTTCGCGTTTTGTCACGGGCCAAGTGTTGACGGTTGACGGGGGCTTGACGCTAACGTCCGGTCCCTTCCAACAGGTGTTTGGGCAATAGGCCGTTATACCTAAGGGAGGTTTTTGGGGATGAATCCGGAGACAGAATTCCCTCTTCAGCAAGTGCTAGACGAGAATGGCAAACTGGTCGGCGACCGTTCTCAAGTCACGGACGACGAACTTAAAGATTTCTATCGATGGCTCGTTTTATTGCGCACCCTGGACCAGCGGGCCTGGAACTTGCAGAGGCAAGGACGAATCGGTACATATGCGCCGTTTAGCGGACAAGAAGCGGCGCAGATTGGAGCGGCTGCCGCTTTAAATAAAGGTGACTGGTTGTGCCCCAGCTATCGAGACTGGGGGGCTCTTATTTATGCGGGAGTTCCCCTTTATTACCCGTTTTTAAACGCCATGGGCAATCCGGTTTCGGGAAAAATTCCTGACGATGTCAACGCGCTGCCCGTTCAGGTTGTTATCGCGGCACAGATTTTGCATTCCGTGGGATTAGCATGGTCTTCCAAGCTACAAAATCAGAATCGGGTCGCCATTCCATTCTTTGGCGATGGCGCCACCTCTCAAGGCGATTTCCATGAGGCGCTCAATTTGGCGGCGGTGGTCAAAGCCCCGGTGGTTTTTGTGTGTCAAAACAACCAGTGGGCTATCAGCGTGCCCATTTCCCGGCAAATGAATACCAAGACTATCGCCCAGCGGGCCCTCGCCTACGATATTGAAGGGGTGCGGGTCGATGGCAACGATATCATTGCCATGTACCAAACATTAAAACAAATGGTGGCGCACGCCCGTTCAGGCGCGGGGCCGGTTTTGGTGGAAGCGGTCACCTATCGTTTAGGGGCTCATACGACGGCGGATGATCCGACACGCTATCGCGAAAGCGAGGAGGCCGAGCGATTGGCTCGTCGTGAGCCCATCAGTCGTCTCAAAACATATCTGCAAGAGGCGGGATTGTTAAGCGAGGAAGATATCCAACGCGTGGACGAGGAAGCGAAAGCGGATGTCGAGGACGCGGTCAAAAAGGCGGAACAATATCCCAAAATGGCTCCCGAATCCTTCTTTGACAATGTCTACGAAACCATGACGGATCCTCTTAAGAAGCAGCGCGGGCAATTCCAAGCCTCGCTCGCGCAAGGAGGTGTCACACATGGCTAACATGACGATGATACAAGCGATTACCCAAGCCATGGGTCTGGCGATGGAGCGAGACGAGCGCGTTTTGGTGTTGGGGGAGGATGTTGGAAAAAACGGCGGCGTGTTTCGCGCGACCGATGGGCTGTGGGAACGGTTTGGCGCGGAGCGGGTGGTAGACACTCCCTTGGCGGAGTCGTCCATTGTCGGCAGTTCCGTGGGGCTCGCCATTGGCGGCATGCGCCCCATCGCCGAAATCCAGTTTCTAGGCTTTATTTATGAAACCATGGATCAGATTGGCAGCCAAGCCAGCCGTATTCGTTTTCGTTCGTTGGGCCGATATCATGTGCCCTTAGTGATTCGGGCCCCTTTTGGGGGTGGAGTGCGCACCCCGGAAATTCACTCGGATAGTTTGGAGGCGTTCTTTGCCCACACGCCGGGGATAAAAGTGGTGATTCCCTCCACGCCCTATCAGGCTAAAGGATTGCTATTGTCCGCGATTAAGGACCCTGACCCGGTAATCTATTTGGAGCCCATGCGGCTATACCGATCATTTCGTGAAGAGGTGCCGGACGACTGGTATGAATTGCCCATCGGAAAAGCCCGAATAGTTCGCGAGGGCACCGATGTCACCCTGGTGGCATGGGGTCCCATGGTCCCGGTGGCGCAGGCGGCGGCGGAAAGCGCCCTCCAGGATGGAATATCGGTTGAGGTCATTGACGTTTGCACCGTTAATCCCTTTGATTCGGCCACCATTGTACAAAGCGTTCAGAAAACGGGACGGGCTGTCGTGGTGCACGAGGCGGTGCGGAGCGGTGGATTTGGAGCGGAAGTCGCGGCCACTATCCAAGAAGGAGCCTTTTTGTCGCTGGAGGCGCCGGTGTTGCGGGTTACGGGATATGATACGCCGTTTCCGGTGCCGTCCGTCGAGGATTATTGGCTCCCCGACGCATCCCGGGTACTGGCGGCTTTGCGACAGACAGTCGGGTACTAGCTTCGAGGAGGCAGGAAGGAATGGCGGTCTACCAATGGAAACTCCCCGATGTCGGGGAGGGGATTCACGAAGCGGAAATTGTGAAATGGCTGGTGGCGGTCGGCGATGAGGTCGAGACGGATCAGCCCATTTTGGAAATCCAGACCGACAAGGCATCCGTGGACATCCCATCGCCGGTGGCCGGTCATGTGCAGCAAATTTTAGCGGCCGAGGGCCAAGTTGTGCGGGTGGGTACGGTGGTCATTGAATTTAACGTGGGGGGAGAATCCCTGGCGGCGCCCAGCGACGGGCAGGCGCAACCCGCGCCAACGGTCGCGGCTTCGGCCCCTAGGGAGACTCCCGCGTCCGCATCGTCCGCAGCCTCGCGTCGAGCCCTGGCGACTCCGGCGGTGCGCAAGCTGGCACGGGAGCTGGGGGTAAATATTCAAGAGGTGCCGGGAACGGGGGATAACGGCCGGGTTCTTCCCGAGGATGTTCGACGTTTCACGGCGCCAGAAAAGGCGGCTCCCCCACCAGCGCCGCAGGAAGCTCCGCGCGAGCCCGTGATAGCCGCGCCCCTAATGGAAGCGGCAGGAGATGAGGTTCGCATTCCTCTCAGAGGATTGCGGCGGACTATTGCTGAACATATGGTGCGGTCCAAATTTACGGCGCCACATGTGTCCTCCATGGATGAGGTGGAGGTCTCCGCCCTGGTTGAGCTGCGCGAGCAAATGAAAGAAATCGCGGCCAAAGAGGGCGTAAAACTCACTTATCTCCCGTTTATTGTCAAAGCAGTGGTCACGGCGCTTAAGCGCTTCCCTTATCTCAACGCTAGTTTAGATGACGCCAATCAGGAAATTATCCTAAAGCCTTATTACCATATCGGCATTGCCGTGGATGATCCGGAAGGCCTGGTTGTTCCT
>JAJYTS010000007.1 GCA_021792935.1 Bacillota bacterium
ATAAGCGTACCAATCCTCCCCATAAGGAACATAAACACGAGTGCGGTAGCCTTCATGCGCAAGACTCTCCAGAACGCTAAACCCCACCCCATACAACATTTGAAATTCAAATCGCTCACGCGGCACGTTTCGCTCATGCACAAACTTTAATACCTGCCCGATGATGCGCTCGTCGTGAGTGGCAATCGCCGTGTAGTTGCCCAGATTTAAAGACTCTTGCACCAATTTGACATAGTTTTCATCCACGTCAGGCTTAGAGGGAAAAGCCATGGCCACCGGTTCTTGATAAGCTCCTTTGACAATCCGCAAATTGGCCGTGGACCCGCTTAAGTTTCGCAAGTCGTCCAACGTGCGGTACAAGTAAGCCTGCAACACCAGCCCCACATTTTGGGGAAAGATCTGGTGCGCTTCTTGAAATAACCGGATGGTGGCATCAGTATATGGCGTGTTTTCCATATCAATGCGGACATAATTCTGAAATTCCGCGGCTTTTGCGACAATCTCCCTGAGATTGCGCCGCGCCAGTTCTTCATCCAGCGCGAGTCCCATCATCGTAAGTTTCAACGACACCGTAGACTGGACCCCACTCTGCCGGATTCCATCCAACATCGCTAAATAACTATCCTTCGCGTCGACAGCCTCCGTCACATCGCCAACCGACTCACCCAAATGGTCCATGGTGGCCATTATCCCACGGCTGTTAATATCACGGACCCGCTCAAGAGCTGTCGGCAGTGTGCTGCCGGCCACAAACCGGGCCGCTCCCATCTGCATGCCGTATCGTTTTAAGACGCCCTCCACCACCGGATTGCCGCCAAGCCCCAATACCGCTTCCCGAAACATCTCGCACTCCCTCCTGCTCAAACCCAATGGCGTCCAACATCAAACCCCTCGATGGCGCCAGCGGAGTCACCTTAACCCGGGCATCCGCCAGTCCTCGCCGAATCAGGGCTAGTGAACCTGCAGGCGCTGCCGCTGCCAACATACTCCCCACCATATGCCTCACCATTCGATACAAAAAACCATCTCCGACCACCTGATAGCGCCAAATCCGGCCATTATCCTCAATTGTCCAGCGACTCATGAGGATGGTGCGCATCGTGGTGCGAGCCGTCGACCCCTCGGTCCGAAAGGGCCGAAAATCATGAGCCCCTCCGAACAATTGGGCCCCAGCCTGTAAGAGAGACCACGACAGCGGGCCGGAATAGCGATGCACGAACCGATGCCAGGCAAGGTCGGCCGGCCCTTCGCCACGCCAAATCCGATAGCTGTACTGCTTGCAGGTGGACGACCGGCGCGGATCCCAACCCACCGGCACCCATCGCGCCCCGATAATCTGAATGGAGGATGGCAGACGGCGGTTAACCACCTCCACCAATCGCTCTGCCGGCACCAGCACCGGACCGCGCCATACCACCACCTGCCCGGCTGCATGCACCCCCACGTCTGTCCGACTAGCCCCCAGTATTGTGCCTGCGCCGAATAATCGCGTTAAATGGGATTCCAACTCGCCCTGAATGGTTCGACCCTGCGCCTGCTTTTGAAACCCATGATAATCGGTCCCGTCGTAGCGAATGACCAGACACAACTGAGAATAAGACTCTGAAGGAAATGCGGCACCCGGAAGGGGTGCCGCAATATGTGCCGACATACCGACTAAACCAACTCTAATATGGCCATAGGGGCGGCGTCCCCTTGCCGGTAGCCAGTGCGAAGAACACGGGTATAACCGCCAGTCCGCTCCTGGTACCGAGGTGCCAAGGTGGTAAATACCTTGGTGACCACATCCTCGTCGAGAATATAGGCCAGCGCCTGCCGGCGAGCGGCCAAATCACCGCGCTTGCCAAGCGTAATCATATGCTCAGCGACCCGGTTCACTTCACGGGCGCGGGTCACGGTGGTCTGAATGCGTTCTTCGCGCAAGAATGACGTCACCAGATTTCGCATCATAGCCCGGCGATGGCCACCGTTCCGGCCTAGTTTGCGATGATTTCCAGGCATGTTCCGACTCCTTTACCAATGTGGTGGCTGTGCCCTCCACTACTCTTCCGACGGGCGCAGCGACAAGCTCAAACTGGCCAGTTTCTCTTTAACTTCCTCCAAAGACTTCTTCCCCAAATTGCGGACTTTCATCATATCATCGTCCGTCTTCGCGGTGAGCTCGCCCACGGTGTTGATGCTGGCGCGCTTGAGACAATTAAACGAACGTACCGACAGATCCAGTTCCTCAATGGGCATTTCTAACAGCCGATCGCGTTTGTCTTCTTCTCGCTCCAGACCGATATCCACGCCTGGCGCCCCGTCAGTAAGATTCACAAATAGACGCAGGTGGTCCGACAAAATTTTACTTCCCATGGATACGGCTTCTTCCGGCGACATGGAACCGTCCGTCCACACCTCAATGGTTAGTCGGTCGTAATCGGTGATATGGCCCACCCGAGTATCTTCCACGCGCCAATTAGCCTTCAGCACGGGACTAAAAATAGAGTCAACCGGAATGGCGCCAATGGCTTGTTCACCGTGCTTGTTTTTTTCAGCTGGCACATAGCCACGACCGCGCTCGATAGACATTTCCATGGAGAGGCGAGATCCTTCGTCCACATAGGCCACGTGCTGCCCGGGATTCAGAATATCCACATCGGAATCGCCCAGGATATCAGCGGCTGTCACTTCCGCCGGCCCTTCTTTGTCAATGCGAAGCAACTTCACTTCATCCGACCACGATTTTAGGGCAAGCCGCTTCAGGTTCAGGATTATGTCCGCCGTATCCTCCAGGACACCCGGAATGACCGAAAACTCGTGAAGAACCCCCTCAATACGAACGGAGGTCACCGCCGTCCCGGGAAGCGAAGAAAGAAGAATCCTTCTGAGCGAATTGCCTAAGGTGATGCCGTAGCCTCTGTCTAGCGGTTCCACGACAAACTGCCCATAGTTGGGCTCACCGCCATCATCTACCCGTCGAATTTCCGGTTTCTCGATTTCGGTCATTCCCGCAGCCCGCATCCGCAGGCCTTTGCCCCCTTTCGGTAACCCACTATGCCAATTATCGGGAGTACCACTCAACAATGAGCTGCTCTTGCACCGGCGCGTCAATCTCGTCGCGATTGGGCAAGCGCAGCACAGTGCCACGCAAGGCCTCCGAGTTCACTTCCAACCAAGCGGGAACCAGCCGGGACGATGTTTGATCCATCTGCTTAAACCGGGGTTTTTGCCGGCTTGACTCGCGCACCTCAATAACATCTCCAGGCTTAACTAAGAAGGACGGAATATTAACCCGTCGGCCATTCACCTGAAAATGATTATGGCGCACTAGCTGACGAGCCTCCGCCCGCGAAGACCCCAGTCCCATGCGATAGATGACGTTGTCAAGACGTCGCTCCAGGGTCTGCAGTAATAGCTCACCCGTAATGCCCCGCTTATTTTTCGCCGCTTTCTCGAAGTACCGGGCAAATTGACCCTCCATGACCCCGTAGGTCCTGCGTGCCTTCTGCTTCTCACGCAACTGCACCCCGTACTCAGAAAGTTTACGGCGCCCCTGCCCATGTTGACCGGGCGGCACGGGCCGACGAGTCATCGGACACTTGTCGGTAAAACACTTTTCACCCTTGAGATACAGCTTGGTTCCCTCACGTCGGCAAATCTTGCAGACGGGATCCGTATAACGTGCCATAGTTTGCGCCTCCTTCCTTTCTGTTTTTAGACTCGACGCCGCTTAGGCGGCCGACAGCCATTGTGCGGAATCGGGGTCACATCTTTAATCATGCTGACCTCAAGTCCTGCCGACTGCAATGACCGGATAGCAGCCTCACGGCCTGATCCCGGTCCCTTCACCAATACCTCAACCTCTTTAAGGCCGTACTCCATAGCGCCTTTGGCAGCGGTTTCCGCGGCTAATTGCGCGGCAAACGGGGTACTTTTACGAGAACCCTTAAAGCCCGACTGACCGGCAGAAGCCCATGACAAGGTGTTTCCCTGGGGGTCGGTAATGGTCACGATGGTATTATTAAAGGTGGAACGAATATGCGCCACTCCCCGATCGACGTGTCGACGATCGCGGCGCTTGGTGCGTGTAGTACGACGCGCTGGCATAAAGCGGAAAACCCCTCCCTTAAATTATCGCTTCTTTTTGGCGCCCACGGTCCGACGGGGACCTTTGCGGGTGCGAGCGTTAGTTTTGGTGCGTTGGCCCCGCACAGGCAAGCCGCGGCGGTGACGCATGCCGCGATAGGAGCCAATGTCGCTCAATCGCTTAATGTTCATTTGCACCTCACGGCGCAAATCACCCTCGACCCGCCAATCACGGTCGATAACCTCGCGAATCCGACTGACTTCTTCTTCTGTCAGATCGCGCACCCGGGTGTCGGGATCTACTTGGCTTTGCGCTAAAATTTGCCGCGACGCCGGCCAACCAATCCCATAAATATAGGGCAAGGCCGCTTCCACACGCTTGTCCCGCGGCAGGTCGATGCCAGAAATACGAGCCACTCAATATCCTCCTAACCGGCCGGATGCGGCCTATCCTTGAGTCTGCTTATGCTTGGGATTCTCGCAGATCACCATGACACGTCCATGCCGCTTAATCACCTTGCACTTCTCGCATATGGGTTTGACCGATGCGCGAACCTTCATGGAGATCACACCTCCTCAAAAACTGCGTTCCCTGCTCTGCCGTTATTTGAACCGATAGGTAATGCGGCCTCGTGTCAAATCGTAAGGCGACAACTGCACCGTCACCTTGTCACCGGGATAGATCTTAATAAAATGCATGCGAATCTTTCCCGAAACGTGAGCCAAGACCTTATGACCATTGGATAATTCCACGCGGAACATGGCGTTGGGCAAGGGTTCAATAACAGTGCCCTCCACCTCGATCGCGTCCTCTTTCGCCAAAGCCTCCCCCCCTTTATGCGGACTCTGCTTCATAAGCTCTTCCTGCAATGACAATTTTGCCCAAATTAGCGCGACAGTATCCCGAGCAGTATCCGATCCATTATACCAGATTACTTATCGCAGCGCAGTCAATATCTCAGGCCCGTCCTCACTGACAAAAATAGTGTGTTCAAAGTGGGCCGAGAGACTGTGGTCTCGGGTGGTTACCGTCCAGCCGTCTGCTCCCACGTCTACCTGGTGCGTGCCGACATTCACCATCGGCTCAATCGCGATGGCCAAGCCAGACTTCAGCAGCAGACCGCGTCCCGGGGTGCCGTAATTCGGCACCTGCGGATCCTCATGCATTTTCCGGCCTACTCCATGGCCCACAAAATCGCGCACCACGCTAAATCCGTGAGCCTCCACATGTTGCTGCACGGCGGCTCCCACATCGCCCAGATGGCCACCAACCCGAGAGGCCTCGATGCCTTTGTACAACGCCTCTTCCGTAACCTGAAGCAATTCTTTGGCGCGGTCATTCGGGGGGTTCCCAACAAACATGCTGAACGCGGCGTCGCCCACAAATCCATCCAATACGGCTCCGAGGTCAATGCTCACCAGGTCGCCGGGATGAATAACACGAGTCCCGGGGATGCCGTGGACCACCTGATCATTGATGGAGACACAAACGCTGGCGGGATAGCCCTGGTACCCCTTGAATACCGGGATGGCCTCCCGATGGCGAATTTCTCTATCAGCCACCACATCCAAATCCCGGGTCGTTACGCCCGGCTTAACCGTATCACGAAGTATCTCCAGCACCTCGGCCACGACCCGGCCAGCA
The DNA here is from genome assembly GCA_021792935.1 of Bacillota bacterium. GTDB lineage: Bacteria > Bacillota > Sulfobacillia > Sulfobacillales > Sulfobacillaceae > Sulfobacillus_B. The sequence continues at coordinate 5,714 of JAJYTS010000007.1, forward strand.
CCGCGCATTTTCTCCCGATCCCGGCTGCTTTTCAGCTCAACCACGCGAGTTCTCCAATCTCTCCAAAATGTTGTCGGTGACAGCATCGGCACTGAGCTCGCCGTTGAACTCATACACTCGCTCTTGTTGGCGATAATAATCCACCAGAGGAGCGGTTTCACTCTCATAAACCGCTAATCGGCGCACCACCGTGCCCTCACTGTCGTCGGCGCGTTGCACCAATACGGAGCCGCACGCGTCACAGACATCCCGCACCCGCGGTGGATTCCAGGCGACGTGATAGAGCCTGCCGCAGTTCTCGCAAACGCGCCGCCCGGTTAACCGCTCGACCAGCACGGACCGCGCCACCAGCAAATAAATGACGGCGTCCAACTGGCGGCCCCCTTCGGCCAGCAAAGCGTCAAACATCTTGCCTTGGACAATAGTTCGCGGGAAGCCATCCAAAATGAAACCGTTTAGCGCATCGGTTTCCCCTAAGCGGGCTTTTACCATGGCCCCGGTGACATCGTCCGGCACCAACAGCCCTTTATCCATATAGCCTCGCGCCAACAGCCCCAGTTGGGTACCTTCACTCAGGTTTTTGCGAAAAATATCGCCAGTGGAAATGTGGGGGACGTCAAGCCGCGCTGCTAAGACTTTGGCCTGCGTGCCCTTACCGGACCCCGGAGGGCCAATTAGTACCAGCCGCATCAATGTCGCCCCCTCATTTCATGAACCCCTGGTACTGCCGCATCACCAACTGTGACTGCATCTGCTTCAGGGTATCAAGGGAGACACCCACAATAATCAAAAGCGACGTGCCGCCGAAGTATAGGTTGACGGGGCCCATGGCTAAACTGACAATGCTGGGCAAAATGGCAACCAGCCCTAAGAATATCGCGCCCACAAAAGTGAGCCGATTGCTCAGGCGGGCCAGATAGTCGGCCGTTGGCTTACCCGGGCGAATACCAGGGATATGGCCGCCCGCTTTTTTCAAGTTGTCGGCCACGTCATCCACTTTAAACACCACTTCGGTGTAGAAGAAGGTGAAGACCACCACCAGGAAAAATTCCACCACAATATATAAAGGCGACTTGAACCCAAAATAATTAGTAAAAGCGGTTACCCAGGCGCCGTGGAAAAACTGCGATACGGTATAGGGCAAAATCAATAACGAAATAGCAAAAATGACGGGAATAACCCCCGCTTGATTCACACGGATGGGGAGATGAGTATTTTGCCCTTGATAAATGCGGCGGCCCACCACCCGCTTGGGATATTGCACCGGCACCTTGCGTTGACCTTCATTAACAAACACCACCGCTGCGATAATGCCCAAAGCCACCACCAGGAAGGCAATGAGCTTCGGCACGGTGAGGATTCCAGCGGAGACGTATCGAGCCATGACCTGCAAGCCATAGGGCAAACGGGACACAATTCCGAACAGCACCAACAACGAAATACCGTTGCCAATCCCTTTTTCACTGAGACGCTCACCGATCCACATGAGAAACGTGGAACCGACCAAGAGCATGAAAGCGGTAAAGAAGAGCATCCATACCGTGTGGTGCACAAACACGGATTGTCCGCTGGCGGAGCGGAACCGGTAGAGATAATACGAGATTCCCACCGCCTGAAGGAGCCCCAAGCCGATGGCAAGCCACCGGGTCCATTGGGTTATTTTCTTCTGACCCTCTTCTCCCTCTTTGCCCCATTCCTCGACTTGCGGAATAACCACCGTCATCAACTGCATAATAATGCTGGCATTAATATAGGGAATAATGCTCAGCGCGCCCACCGACAACGTGGCGGTGGCGCCCCCGCTAAAGAGATTTAATAAGGCGAAAATGGTGGCGCCCGAACTAAACAAGTGCTGAATGACACTCGCATTCACACCCGGAATGGGAACATGCACACCCAGCCGGAACACCACCAGCATGCCCAGGGTATAGAGAATCCGTTGAGTGAGCTGCGAGCCCTTGAGGGCCCCCAGCATGGCATTTTGCGCCACCTAAACCACCTCGGCCCGTCCCGAAGCCGCCTCGATTTTCTCCTTGGCAGACTTGGAGAAAGCGTTTGCTTGCACCACCAGCGGTCGGTCCAAAGCACCATCGCCAAGTATCTTCACGGGAAGATTGCGCCGAACCAAGCGGTGCTGCTTTAAAAGACTCACCGTGACAACCGTATCGGCCTCAAACTGGTTGAGAGACTCGATATTGACAATCTCGTACTCGACCCGGAAGGGATTCTTGAAACCGCGTTTGGGCAGCCGGCGCTGCAAGGGCATTTGGCCGCCTTCAAATCCGGGACGAATGCTTCCGCCCGACCGCGCCTTTTGCCCCTTGTGCCCGCGGCCCGCAGTCTTGCCGAGTCCAGATCCTAGCCCCCGGCCACGCCTGGTCTTCTTCTCATGGGAACCGGGCGCCGGCTGCAAATCATGAAGTCGCATTTATTCCCCCGCCTCCTCAATCTCTTCAACCCGCACCAAATGGCGAACCTTGTGCACCATACCGCGGATAGAGGGATTGTCGTTATGCTCCACCGAGCGCCACATTTTCCCCAGCCCCAGGGACTTAACCGTGTCCTTTTGCTCCTTGGCATAGCCGATGGGACTCTTCACCAGGGTGATACGAATCTTAGCCATGATGCGCGCCTCCCAAAACCTGTTGCAAGGTCAGACCCCGCAACTTGGCCACGTGATGAGCGCTCTTGAGCTGGCGCAAGGCGTCCATGGTCGCCGCCACCACATTATTCGGATTGGAGGTGCCCAAGGACTTGGTCAACACATCGCGAACCCCGGCCGCCTCCAACACCGCGCGAACCGGCCCACCCGCAATCACACCGGTACCTTCCGCGGCCGGCTTAAGCAAGACCCGTCCAGCCCCGAATGTCCCGACCACCTGATGCGGGATGGTTGTTCCCAACCGCGGCACGACAACCAGATGCTTTTTGGCATCTTCTATTCCCTTGCGAATGGCATCGGGAATTTCGGCCGCCTTGCCTAGGCCCACGCCCACTTTGCCTTCTTCGTCGCCCACAACCACCAGGGCACTAAAGCTGAAGCGTCGTCCACCTTTAACAACTTTGGCCACACGATTGATGGCCACTACTTTTTCTTTATACTCCCCCGCGCGCTTATCGTCGCTCGATGGTGTCTGCCCGCGTGCCATAACTGCCCCCTTGTCTAGAATTCCAGCCCGGATTCGCGCGCCGCGTCCGCCAAAGCTTTGACGCGCCCGTGATACCGATAACCGCCGCGGTCAAAAACGACCGTGGTCACTCCCTGCTCGCGCGCCCGCTCCCCCAGCCGCCGACCGACCTCGGCAGCCTTTGCCACCGTAAGACGCCCCGGCAAAGCTTTAATGGGTGTTTCCAGGGTTGAGGCGGAGGCAATGGTGCAGCCCCGCGTATCGTCAATAATCTGGGCGTAAATGTTCAAATTGGACCGAAAGACATTAAGGCGCGGCCGCTCCGACGTACCGTGCACCTTGGCACGAATGCGATAGTGCCTCTTTTTACGCGCCGCGTTCCTGTCAAATCGTTTGTACACGCCTAATCCCTCACTTCTTTCCAGTCTTTCCGACCTTGCGGCGGATCCGCTCACCCTTATAATGAATGCCTTTGCCCTTATAGGGCTCCGGGGGCCGCACCCCGCGAATCTTAGCGGCCGTCTCTCCCACGGTTTCGCGGTCAAATCCCTTGACCAGCACGTTGGTGGGATTGGGCACCTCGAAGCTAATGCCGGCCGGCGGGTCGATATGCACGGGATGGGAGAACCCCACCGCTAGTACCAGGCGCTCGCCTTGCTTAGAGGCACGGTACCCCACACCAGCCAGTTCTAAATGCTTTTCAAATCCCTTGGAGACGCCCTCCACCATATTGGCAATCAAGGTGCGCGACAGTCCCCACTGAGCCCGGGCCATGCCGCTATCGTTGACAGGGCCCACCCGCACCTCTTGACCTTCCAAGGCGATAGTCACTTCAGGCCTTAAGGTACGTTCCAAGGTTCCTTTGCTGCCCTTTACCCGCACCGTCTGGCCGTCCACGGTCACTTCGACGCCAGCGGGCACGGGAATGGGCTGCTTGCCTATCCGAGACATTTTTCGTTTCCTCCCCTAAACGGGCATTCTACCACACGTAACATAGCACTTCGCCGCCAATATGCTCCTCGCGGGCCCGCTTTTCCGTCATAATCCCCCTGGAGGTGGACAATACCGCGATACCCAATCCTCCCAAGACGCGCGGCAACTGATCATGGCCAGCATACACTCTAAGCCCCGGGCGGCTGATCCTTTTGAGCCCGCTAATCACCCGCTCACGGTTGGAACCATATTTAAGGTGCAGGCGCAGCATCCCCTGCTTGCCGTCCTCAACCAGTTCAAATTCCCGAATGTAGCCCTCTTCTTTGAGAATTTGGGCTAATGCGCGCTTTATGCGAGAGGATGGAACATCCACCACATCTCGATAGACAATATTGGCGTTTCGAATACGGGTCAACATATCCGCAATTGGATCAGTCACAACGATCCCCCTTTCTTCTTCCCGATTACCAGCTAGCCTTGCGCACTCCGGGGATGGCTCCTTGATGCGCAAGTTCCCGGAAGCAAAGCCGACACAGTCCGAAATCGCGCAGGTAGCCGTGCGGGCGACCACATAACTGGCAACGGTGGTACTTGCGAACCTGAAACTTTGGCTTGCGTTTCGCCTTGGCAATCAATGACTTTTTGGCCATAATCAACCTCCCTCTTGTGATTATCGATGCTGGTGCAACGGCATCCCCAGCATGGTGAGCAAAACCTGGGCTTCTTCATCAGTCTGCGCGGTCGTGACCAAGGTGACGTCCATCCCTCTCAGCTTGTCAACCTTGTCATAATCCACCTCGGGAAAGATAATCTGCTCCTTGATGCCCAGCGTGTAGCCGCCCCGACCATCAAATCCTCGCGCCGACAATCCGCGAAAGTCCCGCACTCGAGGCAAGGCCACATAAAACAGCTTTTCCAAGAAGTCGTACATGCGCTGCCCCCGCAAGGTCACCTTAGCGCCAATCGCCATGCCTTCCCGGATCTTGAAGCTGGCGATAGACTTCTTGGCTCGCGTCACTAGAGGCTTTTGCCCGGTGATGGCCGCCAGGTCACTGACGGCGGCATCCATCGCCTTTGAATTGCCGACTGCATCCCCAACTCCCATATTGACGACAATCTTCGCCACCTTGGGAACTTGCAAGGGGTTTTTATAGCGAAACCGCTCCATTAAGGCCGGAATGATTTCGGTCTGATAGCGCTCCTTTAGCGCCGACTCAATAGCCATGGTCTCTTTGTTCCTTTCCGCACTTAATCAAGCGAAGCCCCACAGTGCTTACAGGCCCGCACTTTCTTGCCGTTATCCAAGAACTTGTGCGCGATGCGGGTAGGCTTCTTGCAGGAAGTACATACTTTCAAAACGTTAGAGACATGAATGGGGGCTTCCTTGCTGATGATACCGCCCGCACTATTGAGGGAGGCCCGTTCGTGCCGCTTTACCATGTTCACCTTTTCCACGATGACCCGATTCTGCTTAGGGATGGCCGTCAAAATATGCCCTTCCTTACCCTTGTCACTCCCAGCTATCACCCGCACCAGGTCGCCCTTTTTTACGTGCACCGCTAACCCCCCTTTTTGACCGCCCTGCCTCAACCGTTTAAAGAACCTCGGGAGCCAGGGAAATAATTTTCATATAATCCCGTTCCCGCAGCTCCCGGGCCACTGGTCCAAAGATGCGGGTTCCGCGGGGTTCTTTATCATCGCCGCGTAAAATCACGGCAGCGTTTTCATCAAATTTGATATGGGAGCCATCCGTGCGGTTGCACCCGGTTTTGGTGCGCACAATTACGGCCTTTACAACATCGCCCTTTTTGACCACGCCCCCGGGCGAAGCCGACTTCACCGACGCCACGATGACATCGCCAATGTTCCCATATTTGCGGTACGAGCCACCCAAAACCCGGATGCACATCAGTTCCTTCGCGCCGGTATTGTCGGCCACCGCCAAGCGCGTTTGCGGCTGAATCACGGGTCACCCTCCTTCCCTCTTGCCAATGACTAGTCCTCTTGATGACCCAAAACAGCAATCACACGCCAATTTTTATCCTTGGATAAAGGCCGTGTCTCTTCAATGCGAACCCGATCGCCGGTACGGCAACGGTTCTCTTCATCGTGCGCCTTATACCGTTTGGTGCGGCGCATCCGCCGCCCATAAATGGGATGCGTCACCAGTGACTCCACCGCCACCACCACGGTCTTGTTCATCTTGTCACTCACAACCAGACCTTCACGGGTTTTGCGCTTGCCCTGCACTTCCGCCATCTCTGTCCCCCCTATCTCGCTGTCTCGCGAAGCTCACGCTCGCGAAGAATGGTGTGGACCCGCGCGATATCCTTGCGAACTTGGCGGATGCGCATGGGGTTCTCCAATTGCGCCGTGGCCAGCTGGAACCGTAGGCGGAACAATTGCTCTTTGAGGGACTTCAGTTGGGCGGTCAGTTCATCCTGACTCATCTCTCGCAACTCTTTAGGCTTCATGGGCATTCTCCCCTGACTGCTGTTCCCGCATGACGAACCGGGTCTTGATGGGCAGTTTGTGCTGCGCCAGCCGCATAGCCTCCCGCGCCACTTCCTCCGGCACCCCACTCAGTTCGAACATAATTCTGTCCGGCTTCACCACGGCCACCCAAAACTCCACGTTGCCCTTTCCAGACCCCTGCCGAGTCTCCGCAGGCTTCTTGGTTACGGGCTTGTCGGGAAAGATGGTGATCCAAACCTTGCCGCCTCGCCGAATATACCGAGTCAACGCGACACGGGCTGCCTCAATTTGGCGGTCGGTTATCCAGGCTGGTTCCAGAGCCTGCAGTCCATAATCACCAAAACTGAGGGCATTCCCCCGATGGGCACGTCCCTTCATCCGTCCGCGATGCATCTTGCGATACTTTGTGCGCTTTGGCTGCAGCACGTTAGCGCCCTCCCTCCGAGACGGTTGCCGGCCGCCGATCCTTGCCGGGCAAAATCTGCCCCTTGTAAACCCAAACCTTAACTCCAATCACGCCATACGTGGTATGCGCTTCGGAAAAACCGTAGTCGATATCGGCTCGGAGCGTGTGAAGCGGAATCGACCCTTCCCAAGTCCATTCCCGCCGCGCGATCTCAGCGCCCCCCAACCGTCCGCTTACCATGATTTTTATGCCCTTAGCGTTCTGCCGCATGGCACGGCCCACGGACTGTTTCATGGCTCGCTTAAAGGCAATCCGCTTTTCCAACTGGCTGGCCACCGACTCCGCCACCAATTGCGCATCTGTTTCCGGGGTCTTGACTTCCACGATGTTGAGGTTGACCTGCTTCTTGGCTAACGCTTCCAAGTCCTTCTTCAACTGGTCCACACCAACTCCGCCCTTGCCAATCACCATCCCAGGCTTGCCTGTGTGAACAGTAATCTTTAACTTGTTGGCCGCCCCGCGCTCAATCTCTACTCGCGAAATTCCCGCATTGTAATGCCGCTTTTTGATGAAACGGCGAATGGCATAATCCTCCGTCAATAGTTCGGGAGTAGTTTTCTCGGTTCCATACCAGCGGGAATCCCAACCCTTGACGATGCCCAGCCTAAGCCCTTTTGGATGTACCTTCTGACCCATGCTCTACCCCCTTAATTCCCGTGTCGCGGACGCAGCACCACGGATACATGGCTGGTGCGCTTCAATATCGCAAAGGCCTGGCCGCGGCTGCGCGGATGAATCCGCTTCAAAATAGGTCCGCCATCCACCCAAATCTCCGCCACGTATAAATCGCGCGCGTCCAAGTCATGATTGTTCTGCGCATTGGCGGCCGCGCTCTGTATAAGCTTCGCCACCACTTTGGACGCCCGCTTGGGCGTATGCCGCAATATGGCCATGGCGTCACGCAAATTCTTTCCGCGCACCAAATTCACCACAATGCGGACCTTGCGCGGGGCGATGCGCACATGGCGTACGTGCGCACGGGCCTCAGCCGCTTCTCCCATAAACTACGCCCCTCCTATCGCATGCCGGTTGACCGCTCCGACTTGTCCGCATGCCCCTTAAACGTGCGGGTAGGGGCGAACTCGCCGAGCTTATGGCCAACCATTTCTTCACTAATGTAAATGGGCACGTGCCGACGCCCATCATGAACCGCTATCGTATGCCCGACCATATCGGGAACGATGGTGGAAGCTCGCGACCAGGTCTTGACAACCTTCTTTTCGCGCCGCTCGTTTTGCCCCTGGATCTTCTTCAAGAGGCTTTCTTGGATATAAGGTCCCTTTTTGACTGAACGACCCATGCTATGCCTCCTACTTGCGCCGTCGGACGATTAACCGGTCCGAGGACTTCCGCTTCTTACGGGTTTTCTTCCCGAGCGCTGGCTTGCCCCAAGGCGTGACAGGATGCTTGCGGCCAATTGGCGCCTTGCCTTCTCCACCACCATGAGGGTGATCGACCGGGTTCATGACGACGCCGCGCACCGTCGGGCGCTTGCCGGCCCAGCGGTTGCGACCCGCTTTGCCAATGGTAATATTCTCATGCTCCACGTTTCCCACTTGTCCCACGGTCGCCATACACTGCACCGGAACCCGGCGCAATTCGCTTGAGGGCAGCCGCAAAAGCGCGTAGCGCCCTTCTTTGGCGGCCAGTTGAGCAGAAGTCCCAGCGGAACGAGCCAATTGCGCCCCGCGCCCGGGATGCATCTCCACCGCATGCACTACTGTGCCCACGGGGATGTCGGCCAGCGGCATGGCGTTCCCCGGCTTAATATCCGAACCGGCCCCGGCCACCACCGTGTCGCCAACTTTTAGACCGAGCGGAGCCAGAATGTAAGCCTTCTCCCCGTCCTGGTAGTGCAACAGGGCGATGCGCGCCGTCCGGAACGGGTCATACTCAATCGCGGCCACTTGCGCCGGGACATTCAGCTTTTGCCGTTTGAAGTCGACCACGCGATAGAGCCGCTTGGTTCCCCCTCCACGGTGCCGCACCGTAATACGACCATAATGATTGCGGCCGGCTTTGCGATGCATTCCCACGGTTAAAGACTTTTCCGGCTCGCTCTTGGTAATTTCCTGAAAAGTTGAGACTGTCATCTGCCGAACTCCGGGGGAGGTCGGTTTCATTTTACGAACTGGCATAGTGCCCTCCTCCTTCGTTAGACTCCTTCAAACAATTCAATGCTGTCATCGGCGACCAAAGTCACAATGGCCTTCTTCCAGCGAGGGGTGCGACCCACGGAATACCCACGGCGCCGAGTCTTGCCGGGAACCCACATGGTGTTAACCTTTACCACTCGTACTTTGAAGATTTGTTCGACCGCCTCCCGGACCTGCACCTTATTCGCCCGGGCGTCCACCTCAAAGGTATATTTGTTGAGCGCCATGGCGTCGGTGCTGGACTCCGTGACTACAGGCCGCACTAGCACGTCGTACCGATTCATGAGCTGAACACTCCTTCCACCGCTCCCACGGCGTCCCGATCGAAGACCAGCCGATGATACTTCAAGAGACTATAGGCATCCAAACTTCCCGCGGTGGTCGCGTGAACGTCCTTAATATTGCGGAGAGACAGCTTGAGCGACTCTTGCGGCTGGGCCGTCACAAATAGTACATTGCGCCCCAATTCGAGCCGATCCAACGCCTCAATCAACTGGCGAGTCTTGACCTCCGGCAGGCTGAGTGTGTCAATGACCATCAGCTCCTGATCACGCAATTTGGCCGACAGCGCCTGACGAATGGCGGCACGCCGCATCTTCTTAGGAAACCGCATGCTGTAATCCCGGGCATGAGGGCCAAACGCCACCCCACCATGCCGCCAATGGGGAGCTCGAGTCGTTCCGGCTCGCGCGCGCCCAGTGCCCTTCTGGCGCCAGGGCTTGCGGCCTCCCCCGCGCACCTCGCTGCGGGTCTTGGTTTCCGCCCGCCCGCTGCGGCGGTTGGCGAGATGAACCATAACCGCCTGGTGCAATAGAGCTTTATTGGTAGGCACATCAAACACGCGCTCGGACAATTCTAGTTCGCCGACGACCTCACCGGCCAAGTTGTACACATTGACGGTCGGCATCTACACGGCCCCCTTCCGATTGCGCACGGATTCCCGCACCATTACCAGCGATCCCTTGGGCCCCGGAACGGAACCGCGAACCAGCAACAGATTGCGGTCCGCATCCACCCGCACCACCGTTAGGCGTAGAGTGGTGACTCGTTGATGGCCCATGTGCCCCGGCAGGCGCCGGCCGGGATGCACGCGACCGCCCCCGCCTGACGTCCGTGACCCTAACGAACCCACGCGGCGATGATATTTGGAACCGTGGGTGGTGGGGCCCCGATGGAAACCCCAGCGCTTAATGACGCCAGCAAAACCTTTACCTTTGCTGGTGCCCGTCACGTCCACGATGTCCCCGGCCGCGAACGTCTCATCCACCTTCACGAACTGCCCGGACTCCAACTCGACCGCGCCGGGTAGGCGGAATTCGCGAACATACCGCGCCGGATTTACTCCGCGTTGTGAATAGTCCAATCGCTGGGCATGGGCGATCTTGTGTTCTCGAATCGCGCCAACCCCTAACTGCACCGCCTCATACCCATCCCGCTCACGCGTGCGCACTCGCAGCACCTGATTGGGTTCGGCGTGAATTACCGTTACTGGAATGGCACGGCCCTCATCGTCAAAGACCTGGGTCATCCCCAGTTTCAATCCCATAATTCCCTTCATGATGTCCCCCTGCCTACAGCTTAATCTCGATATCCACTCCCGCAGGCAGATCCAGGCGCATCAACGCGTTAACAGTCTTTTGGCTCGGATCCATGATGTCTATGAGACGCTTATGGATACGGCGTTCAAATTGCTCGCGAATGTCCTTTTCCCCATTGGGCGCGGTCAAGATCGTGTAGATCGTCTTTTCCGTCGGCAGCGGGATCGGGCCAGAGACTGAGGCGCCATTGCGCCTGGCAGTCTCCACGATCCGTACCGCGGACTGATCCAGCACCTCGTGATCATAGGCTTTCAGTCGTATGCGAATCTTCTGCTGGGCCACTACTGTCTCCCCCTACCTAAATTAAGCCGTGATCGCGGTTACAACGCCCGCGCCCACCGTGCGGCCACCCTCGCGAATCGCGAAGCGAAGGCCTTCCTCCATAGCAATCGGGGAGATTAGCTCAACCTCCATTCGCACATTGTCACCCGGCACTACCATTTCCACTCCTTCGGGAAGATGTACCACTCCGGTGACGTCGGTCGTGCGGAAATAAAACTGGGGGCGGTATCCATTAAAGAACGGAGTGTGACGGCCGCCCTCGTCCTTGGTTAACACATACACCTCGGCGCTATACTTGGTGTGCGGCTTAATCGATCCAGGCTTGGCCAACACCTGACCCCGCTCGACCTCTTCTTTGTCAACTCCCCGCAACAAACAGCCGATGTTGTCCCCGGCCACCGCCACGTCCAAAGTCTTGCGGAACATCTCCACACCTGTCACAACGGACTTCTTGGCGGTCTCAGAGAGTCCCACGATTTCAATTTCTTCTCCAACCTTGACTTGACCCCGCTCCACACGGCCGGTCACCACGGTGCCACGACCAGTAATGGAGTGAGTGTCTTCCACCGGCATTAGGAAAGGCTTGTCGGTATCGCGTTCGGGAGTGGGGATGTACTCATCCACCGCGTCCATCAACTCCCACACCTTGCCGCACCATTCACATTCGCGTTTGCCACAGCCGCACTCCAAGGCCTTTAACGCAGAACCCGCGACGATGGGAATCTCGTCCCCCGGGAACTCATAACTGGAAAGCAGGTCGCGGACCTCAATTTCCACCAGCTCCATCAATTCTGCGTCGTCCACCATATCCGCCTTGTTCAAAAACACCACGATGTTGGGCACGCCCACCTGACGCGCCAACAAGATGTGTTCGCGGGTCTGCGGCATCGGGCCGTCAGCGGCCGACAGCACCAGAATCGCGCCGTCCATCTGCGCCGCACCGGTAATCATGTTCTTCACGTAGTCGGCGTGTCCGGGACAGTCCACGTGGGCGTAGTGACGCTTTTCGGTCTCGTACTCCACATGGGCCGTCGCGATGGTGATGCCTCGCTCCCGCTCTTCAGGAGCCTTGTCGATTTGGTCGTAAGCCGTGAACTGCGCCTTCCCCTGCGTCGACAACACGCGAGTGATGGCGGCGGTCAAGGTCGTCTTGCCATGGTCAACGTGTCCGATGGTTCCCACATTGATGTGGGGCTTAGTGCGCTCGTACTTCTTCTTCGCCATTGAGATGGTACCCTCCTCTGATTGCTATCCGGCCCTGGCCTCTACACCCGGGTCTTTGGCATTCGTCACATTTTTATTGCTTAGACTTAATGACCTGTTCGGTCACATGGCGTGGCGCTTCCTCATAATGCGAGAACTGCATAGTGTAGGTGCCGCGCCCTTGAGTACGGGACCGCAAGTCGGTGGCGTACCCGAACATTTCCGCTAGGGGAACAAAACCCCGAATGGCCTGCACTCCACCCGGCCGAGGCTCCATTCCCTCAATCCGTCCGCGGCGCGCGTTAAGGTCGCCGATGATGTCCCCCATGTAGTCCTCGGGAACCACCACTTCCACGGACATCAAAGGCTCCAGCAACACCGGACTGGCTTTGCGGGCACCCTCTTTAAATCCAATGGATCCCGCGATCTTAAAGGCCATTTCACTGGAGTCGACCTCGTGATAGGAGCCGTCAAAAATGGTGGTGCGCACGTCAATCGTGGGATATCCACCCAGCACACCGGATTGCATGGCCTCCTTGACGCCCGACTCAACGGCCGGAATGTACTCTCGAGGAACCACGCCACCCACAATTTTATTGACGAACTCGAATCCTTGACCGGGCTCCAGAGGTTCTAGCTTCAGCCACACATGACCGTACTGGCCGCGGCCTCCACTTTGCCGGATGAATTTCCCTTCCGCCTCCACCGCCTTGCGGATGGTCTCTTTATAAGCCACCTGCGGCTTGCCGACGTTGGCCTGCACCTTAAATTCGCGCAAGAGCCGGTCCACAATAATTTCCAGGTGTAATTCACCCATTCCGGAAATAATAGTTTGGCCGGTTTCAGTATCGGTGTACAGTCGGAAGGTAGGATCTTCCTCCGCCAACTTACCCAAAGCCACTCCCATCTTGTCCTGGTCAGCTTTGGTCTTGGGCTCAATGGCAACGGAGATCACGGGTTCGGGAAACACCATGGACTCTAATAATATGGGGTGCGCTTCGTCCGCTAGCGTGTCTCCGGTTCCCGTATCCTTTAGACCGACGGCAGCGGCAATATCGCCGCTGTAGACTGTATCAATCTCTGAGCGATGATTGGCGTGCATTTGCAGGATACGGCCAATGCGCTCGCGCCGTCCCTTGGTCACGTTGTACACGTATGAGCCGGAAGTTAACTTGCCGGAATAGACCCGGAAAAATGCCAACTTGCCCACAAACGGGTCCGTCATAATCTTAAAAGCCAACGCGGAAAAGGAGGCGTCGTCGGACACTACGCGGCTTGCCTCTTCCTCCGTAGCGGGGTCGACTCCCCTGGGGGCATCGACATCCAAAGGAGACGGCAAGTAATCGACAACCGCGTCCAATAAGGGCTGCACTCCTTTGTTGCGGTAAGAGGACCCACACAACACCGGGACCAAGCGGTTGGCAATCGTGCCCTGCCGCAAGGCCGTACGAACTTCTTCCTCAGTGATTTCTTCGCCCTCAAGATACTTTTCCATGATGGCATCATCCACATCGGCGCAGGCCTCTAACAGCATCTGGCGGCGTTCATCGGCAATTTCCTTAAGATCCTCGGGGATAGACTGATATTCCCCGCGAGTGCCCAAATCATCAGAATAAAAATAGGCCTGCATGCGAACCAAGTCTATCAACCCGCGAAAACTATCCTCCGCTCCGACCGGCCATTGAATGGCGACCGGGTTGGCACCCAGACGGCTCTTAATTTGATTCACACACATGCTGAAGTCCGCCCCAACAATGTCCATCTTATTAATGTAGGCCATTCGCGGGACGCCATACTTGTCAGCTTGCCGCCACACCGTTTCTGATTGCGGCTCAACGCCACCCTTGGCATCAAAAACGGCGATGGCGCCATCCAATACTCTAAGGGACCTCTCCACTTCGACCGTAAAGTCCACGTGGCCGGGCGTGTCGATAATGTTGATTCGACACTCGCGCCATTGCGCCGTGGTGGCCGCGGAGGTGATGGTAATGCCCCGCTCCTGCTCCTGGGCCATCCAGTCCATGGTCGCGGTCCCTTCATGCACTTCACCAAGCTTATGCACAATACCCGTATAAAATAGAATGCGCTCAGTAGTCGTGGTTTTGCCCGCGTCGATATGCGCCATAATCCCAATATTACGGGTTCGGTCCAAGCTGAATTGACGAGCCATAACCGACGAATTCCCTCCTACCAGCGATAGTGCGCGAAAGCTTTGTTGGCTTCGGCCATCCGATGAGTTTCGTCCCGCTTTTTCACGGCGCCTCCGGCGTTTTGAGCCGCATCCAGCAGTTCAGCGGCCAGCCGCTCCTGCATGGAGCGCTCGCCCCGCTTCCGTGAAAACTGTACCAGCCAGCGAATGGCTAACGAAGTCCGGCGGTTGGGCCGCACTTCCATAGGCACCTGATAGGTCGCGCCACCGACACGCCGGGGGCGAACCTCAAGAAGCGGTGTCGCGTTCTTTACGGCGTTTTCAAAAACCTCCAACGCTTCCTTGCCCGACTTCTCGGCTATAACATCAAACGCACCGTAGACAATTCGCTCGGCCAAGTTCTTCTTGCCGCTCATCATCACTTTGTTGATAAACTTTGCCACTAACGGGCTCTGATACACCGGGTCGCACTCGATCTCGCGCGCCACAACGGTTCCACGCCTCGGCATGATTCTCCCCCTTTACTTCTTGGCGCCGGGTTGGTTTTTCTTGGCTCCATACTTGGAGCGTCCTTGAGCCCGCTTCTGTACGCCGCCCGTGTCCAAGGTGCCGCGAATGATGTGGTATCGCACTCCCGGCAAGTCTCGCACACGCCCTCCCCGAACCAGCACCACGCTGTGCTCCTGCAGATTGTGCCCAATCCCAGGAATATAGGCTGTCACTTCCTGACCGTTGGTCAAGCGCACACGCGCCACCTTGCGCAAAGCCGAATTCGGCTTTTTGGGAGTAACAGTCTTCACGCTGATGCACACTCCCCGCTTTTGCGGGTTCTTCTGCAATGCCGGCGCGGCCGACTTGCGCTTGGCCTTCTTGCGTCCATTGCGAACTAATTGATTAATGGTCGGCACTCGTCCGCCCCCTTCCTAATTCCCGGGTGCCTCACGACTAACCGCCGCACAAGCGGCACCCACTTCGATTCCGCACAACCGGCCTAATTCGTGCATAGAATCGACATAATAAATCGGTATCTGGTTGGCGCGGCATCGCTCTTCAATCTCACGCAATATGGCCGTATCAGCATCGCGCGCCACGAAAACTGCCCGCGCGCCACGCCGAATTTGCTTCATCGTTTCCCGGCGACCGACCACCCGGTGCCGGAAATCTTTGAGCACGGCCTTATCCACGGCATTTCCTCCCGGCCATCCTCGTTAAGACACACTAGGGTATTCTATCACCGCCATAAAGGCGTGTCAACGCGATAATAAGCTTGACGCGCGACACGCCCGACAGGCGTTTTACCGGTACAACTCAGCGTCGCTGGACTCTTCTTCGGCAATCACGGCGGCGTTGCGATACCGCGACATCCCCGTTCCCGCCGGCACCAACTTGCCGATAATGACATTTTCCTTCAGGCCCAACAAAGGATCCCGCTTACCCTTAATGGAAGCCTCCGTCAAAACCCGCGTGGTTTCCTGGAATGAAGCGGCGGACAAGAAGGAGTCGGTTGCCAATGACGCCTTGGTTATTCCCAGCACCACCGGCTTTGCCACGGCAGGAGACTGCCCCTGCATCAAGACCTTGGCGTTTTCATCCTCAAACTCGAAGCGATCCACCAAGGAACCGGGCAGCATCCCGGTATCGCCGGCCTCGTCCACCTTAATCTTGCGCATCATCTGCCGCACCATGACTTCGATATGCTTGTCGTTAATATCGACGCCCTGCACCCGATAGACGCGCTGCACCTCATGCAGAAGATACTCCTGCACCCCGCGGGGCCCCAGGACACGCAAGAGATCATGGGGATTGACAGATCCTTCGGTCAGTTCCTGACCTTCCCGCACCCGGTCGCCCTCATGCACTTTCAGACGAGATCCGAACGGCACCACATAGACATGCGTGTCCGCTTCCGCGTCGGCGGTGACGGAAATTTCGCGGCGGCCCCGGTTCTCGCCAATGTGAACCACTCCCGCAACCTCGGAAATAATGGCCTGGCCTTTGGGTTTGCGGGCTTCGAACAACTCCTCCACACGGGGAAGACCTTGCGTGATGTCGTCTCCGGCCACGCCGCCCATATGGAAAGTGCGCATGGTTAACTGCGTTCCCGGCTCGCCGATGGACTGAGCGGCAATAATGCCCACCGCCTCACCCACTTCCACAATCCGGCCGGTGGCCAGATTGCGGCCATAGCAGGAGACGCACACCCCATACCGAGATTGGCAAGTCAAGACACTGCGAACGGTCGTCTCCAACAGGCCAGACCCAACAATCTCACGGGCCGCGTCCTCATCGATCACATAATTGGCTTGCACCATCACGGCGCCCATCTCGGGGTGGATGATATCCTCGGTCGCCACCCGGCCCACAAGCCGCTCCTCAAATCCCTCAATCACTTGGCCGCCGTCTTTAATCTCCCGCACCACCGTGCCTTCATTGGTGCCGCAGTCAATCTCGCGGACAATAACGTCTTGCGCCACATCCACCAGCCGTCGGGTCAAGTAACCGGAGTCAGCGGTTCTTAACGCGGTATCCGCCAACCCTTTACGAGCTCCGTGAGTTGAGGTGAAGTATTCCAGCACCGTCAATCCCTCGCGGAAGTTCGCCCGAATAGGAAGCTCGATAATGCGTCCGGACGGATCCGCCATCAGTCCCCGCATTCCCGCCAGCTGCGAGATTTGCTGCACATTGCCTCGAGCTCCCGACGTGGCCATCATGTATACGGAATTAATCGGGTCCATGTTGTCCATGAGAGCTTGGGTGACACGCTCCTTGGCTCGCGTCCACACCTCAATCACCCGCTCATAACGCTCGTCAGCCGTAATTAACCCACGGCGATACTGCCTGGCCACTTGGGTAACCTCGGCTTCCGCCTCCTCCAAGATAGCCTTTTTCTGCGCGGGAATATTGATGTCGGCCACGGAGATGGTAATGCCAGCCCGGGTGGCGTAACTGAATCCCAACGCTTTCACCCGGTCCAAGACTTCCGCTGTAATTTGATTGCCAAACAGGCGGAAAAGGTCTGCGACCAACACACCTAGTATTTTCCGATCCACCACTTTATCAATGAAGCGTAATTCCTTGGGCAGCGCGTCATTGAATAAAAACCGCCCCAGGGTTGATTCGCGCCGTTCACCGTCATAGCGCATGACGACCCGTGCCTGCAAGTCCAGCACGCCTTCCTGGTACGCCATTTCCCCTTCTTTAAGATCGGCCAGAATCATACCCCCGCCGCGGGCATCATCCCGGTCCATGGTTAAATAGTACGACCCCAGCACCATGTCTTGAGTCGGCGTGACCACCGGGCGGCCATCCTTCGGGTTTAAGATGTTCTGAGACGACAGCATCAAGATGCGAGCCTCCGCCTGCGCCTCCGCGGACAAGGGCACATGCACCGCCATCTGGTCGCCGTCAAAGTCGGCGTTATAGGCGGTACATACCAAGGGATGAATCTGAATAGCCCGCCCCTCTACCAACACTGGCTCGAAGGCCTGAATCCCCAATCGATGCAAGGTGGGAGCACGGTTGAGCAAGACCGGATGCTCGCGGATGACATCTTCCAAAACATCCCAGACTTCGTCACGAACCCGCTCGACCATGCGCTTAGCCGACTTAATGTTATGGGCATAGCCTTCGTTGACCAGCTTTTTCATCACGAAAGGCTTAAACAGTTCCAACGCCATTTCTTTTGGCAGCCCACACTGATGCATTTTTAGATTGGGGCCCACCACAATCACGGAGCGGCCGGAATAGTCGACCCGCTTTCCCAGTAGGTTTTGCCGAAACCGACCCTGTTTTCCTTTCAGCATATCCGAAAGCGACTTTAAAGGACGGTTGCCGGGTCCCGTGACCGGCCGACCCCGACGGCCATTGTCAATCAGCGCATCCACCGCTTCTTGCAGCATGCGCTTTTCGTTGCGAACAATAATGTCTGGGGCTCCCAAATCCAACAACCGCTTTAATCGGTTGTTGCGGTTAATCACCCGCCGGTAGAGATCGTTCAAATCGGAGGTGGCAAACCGCCCGCCATCCAACTGCACCATGGGGCGAAGATCAGGCGGTATCACGGGAATCACGTCAATAATCATCCATTCCGGGCGATTGCCGGAACCCCGGAAGGCTTCGACCACTTCCAGCCGACGAATGGCGCGAATGCGGCGCTGCCCCGTGGAGGAGTTCAACTCTTCACGCAGTTCGTCCGCCAACTGATCGAGGTTCAGCTCCAAGAGCAACTCTTTAATAGCCTCGGCACCCATGAGAGCCCGAAAGTGCGACCCATATTTCTCCCGGTATTCCCGGAACTCTGATTCCACCAGCAACTGCTTTTTCATGAGCGGGGTGGTTCCCGGTTCAATGACAACATAGGCGGCAAAGTACAGCACTTTTTCCAAGGCGCGGGGCGACATGTCCAGAATAAGCCCCATGCGGGAAGGAATGCCCTTAAAGTACCAGATGTGCGAGACCGGGGCGGCCAGTTCAATATGCCCCATCCGCTCGCGCCGCACTTTGGAACGGGTCACCTCAACTCCACAGCGGTCGCACACCACGCCCTTATAACGAACGCGCTTGTACTTGCCGCAATGGCACTCCCAGTCTTTGGTGGGCCCAAAGATCTTCTCGCAGAAGAGTCCTTCGCGCTCCGGCTTCAACGTCCGGTAATTAATCGTTTCCGGCTTTTTAACCTCGCCCTTGGACCACTCACGAATCTGCTCGGGTGAGGCCAGCGCGATCCGCATGGAGTCAAAGTTGTTTACGTCCAACATTCGCTAATCCCTCCCCGGCATTAGTACTCGTCGTCCTCGTCGTCTGACCCGTCCTCATCATCCCCGGAAGCGCTCTCATCTGACTGCGCCTCGGTTCCGCGCCGCAAAATCGCGTAAGCGTTCTCCGCCTCTTGATCGAAGTCCATTCCCCGCCCGGGCTCGAACATCTCTTTGCCGGCTCCCGCGGTGTCTTCCATCAAGCGATGCAGTTCCTGGCCTTCCGCATCATCCATGTCGGGCAAGAGTTCCAATCCTTGTCCTTCGCGCGCGGGTTCGTCATCCAACTCGCGAATTTCAATTTCCTCATCCAGTTCGTTAAGCACCTTGACGTCCAAACCAAGACTCTGCAGTTCTTTAATGAGCACCTTAAAGGACTCGGGCACTCCCGGCTCAGGCACATTCTCGCCCTTGACAATCGCCTCGTAGGTCTTGACACGGCCCACCACATCGTCTGATTTCACGGTCAACAGTTCTTGCAAGGTATAAGCCGCTCCATAAGCCTCCAGGGCCCACACCTCCATCTCGCCAAAACGCTGGCCGCCGAATTGCGCCTTACCGCCCAAGGGCTGCTGCGTGACTAACGAGTACGGTCCGGTGGATCGGGCGTGAATCTTGTCATCGACCAAGTGGGCCAGCTTCAACATATACACCACGCCCACCGTAATCTCCCGATCAAACGCTTCGCCGGTTCGGCCATCATACAGCACAGTTTTGCCAGACTCGGGAAGCCCTGCCTTGCGAAGCCACTCCTGCAAATCATTTTCGTGGGCTCCGTCAAAAACCGGCGTAGCCACATTGACGCCCAACGCTCTGGCGGCCCAACCCAAATGGGTTTCCAGCACCTGACCGATATTCATTCGGCTGGGAACGCCCAGCGGGTTTAGCACAATCTCCACCGGGGTGCCGTCCGGCAAAAACGGCATATCTTCCTCGGGGAGGATGCGCGAAATCACCCCTTTGTTGCCGTGCCGGCCCGCCATCTTGTCCCCTTCAGAAATCTTGCGCTTCTGGGCAATATAGACCTGCACCAATTGGTTGACACCGGGGGACAGCTCATCGCCCTGCTCGCGGGTAAATACTTTGACGTCCACCACAATCCCGGATTCCCCGTGCGGCACTCTTAGCGACGTGTCGCGCACTTCCCGCGCCTTTTCGCCAAAGATGGCCCGCAGCAAGCGCTCTTCCGCCGTGAGTTCGGTTTCTCCTTTGGGGGTTACCTTGCCCACCAAAATATCACCAGGCCGCACCTCGGCACCGATGCGGATGATTCCCCGGTCGTCCAGGTCGCGCAGCACTTCTTCACCCACGTTGGGAATGTCCCGGGTAATTTCTTCCGGCCCCAGTTTGGTGTCACGCGCATCGCACTCATATTCCTCAATGTGAATAGAGGTAAAGACGTCGTCCTTTACCAGCTTTTCGCTCAATAAGATGGCGTCTTCGTAGTTGTACCCTTCCCAAGGCATGAAAGCCACCAAAACGTTACGGCCCAGAGCCAGCTCACCTTGATCGGTGGAAGGGCCATCGGCGATAATTTGTCCCGCATGCACCGCCTCGCCCTTGTTGACGATGGGCTTCTGATTGATGCAGGTGCCCTGGTTGGATCGGGTGAACTTTAACAGTTGGTAAGGACTCACCGTGTGATCCGCGTTCTTGATCACAATTTGACTGGCGGAAACGCGATCCACCACGCCATCCTTTTGACTAATCAGCACCACCCCGGAGTCGCGGGCGGCCTTCGCCTCCATGCCCGTTCCCACTACCGGCGCATCTGTCACCAAAAGAGGAACCGCTTGACGCTGCATGTTGGCACCCATTAAAGCACGGTTGGCGTCGTCATGCTCCAAGAAGGGAATCAGCGCGGTGGCGATAGAGACCACCTGCTTGGGCGACACATCCATATAATCGATGCGCGCCGGTGACTCTTCCAAAATCTCGTGCCGCGAGCGGGCCGTGACTCGATCCACCTCAAAGTGCCCATCCTCGGTTAAGGGCTCGTTTGCCTGGGCAATGACCGCGTCGTCCTCCTCATCCGCTGTGAGGTAGACAATCTCGTTGGTCACCACCTCGGCGTCCTTATCCACCCGGCGGTATGGCGTTTCGATAAAGCCAAACTCGTTGATGCGCGCATAAGTGGACAGCGAGCCGATAAGACCGATGTTGGGACCTTCGGGGGTCTCAATCGGACACATGCGGCCATAATGGGAGTGATGCACGTCCCGCACCTCAAACCCGGCGCGCTCTCGTGACAGTCCGCCCGGCCCCAATGCCGAAAGGCGGCGCTTATGAGTGAGTTCCGCCAAGGGATTGGTCTGGTCCATAAACTGAGACAACTGCGACGAGCCAAAGAACTCCTTGACCGCCGCCACTACCGGACGAATATTGATAAGCGCCTGCGGCGTAATGGACTCCATATCTTGAATGGTCATGCGCTCGCGCACCACCCGCTCCATCCGGGACAATCCAATGCGGAACTGGTTTTGCAACAGCTCTCCCACCGACCGTAACCGCCGGTTGCCGAGATGGTCAATATCGTCCGTCGTGCCGATTCCTTCATGCAAAGTGGTCATATAGTTGAGACAGGCCACGATATCCTGACGGGTGATGGTCTTGGTATCCGATGGAAGCTGTCCATTGGATACCACCTTCACCTCCTCGCCATTCGGCAATTCCACCTGGATATTCAGCACATGGGCATCATCTAAACGATGAGCAATAATCCGGTCAATGTGGTCCCCTTCCCGCACCAGAACCTCGCCCGTTTCCGGGTGAATAATCGTCTCTTTGGAGGTGGCCCCGACAAGCCGCTTTCTCATGGCCAATTTTTTGTTAATCTTATACCGGCCCACACCCGCCAAATCATAACGCTTCGGCTCAAAGAAGAGGGAGTTCAGCAAACTCTGGGAGCTTTCCACAGTAGGCGGCTCACCAGGGCGCAAACGCTTATAAAGTTCGATCAGCGCGTCCTCTTGGGCTTTGCTCGGATCTTTGGACAACGTGTTTTGAACCCGCTCATCATCGCCCAAAACTTCCAAGATAGCGGCATCGGTGCCATATCCCAACGCCCGCATTAAGACCGTGGCGGGCAACTTCCGGGTACGGTCCACCCGAACCGATAAGATGTCATTGCTATCTGATTCAAATTCCAGCCACGCACCCCGATTGGGGATAATGGTGGCAAAAAACAAACGCTTGCCGGATGCGTCCAGCTGCTCCCCGAAATACATGCCTGGAGACCGAACCAACTGACTGACAATGACCCGCTCAGCCCCGTTAATAATGAAAGTCCCCTTATCCGTCATGAGGGGGAAGTCCCCCATGAAGACGTCCTGCTCCTTTACCTCGCCCGTTTCTTTGTTCAACAAACGAACACGCACATGCAACGGCGCAGAATAAGTGACATCGCGCGCCTTGCATTCCTCAACCGAATACTTGGGCTGCTTTAACGTATAATCAATAAACTCCAGCACCAGATTCCCCGTGAAGTCTTGAATGGGCGAAATGTCGCGGAACATTTCGCGCAATCCTTCCTGTAGGAACCAACGATAGGAATTTTGCTGAATCTCGATGAGGTTCGGCATATCAAGCACTTCGGTAATGCGCGCAAAGTTAAAGCGCTCGGCAGGCTGCTCTACCGGGAGACGAAGGGCCATTCAGGTCAACTCCTTTTTTGGCGAGTCACACGTCTAAAGAAGCTCGCCCCTGCGAGCCGGAGGAATGAATTGGGACTATGAAATATCGCAATATAAAACAGTATCACAAGCCCACCCCCGGGTCAAGTCAACCCAGAGGAGGGCTCATGCCACCCCACAACTAAAAACTATTTAATTTCGACTGAACCGCCGGCTTCCTCAAGTTTAGCTTTTGCCGCCTCCGCATCAGCCTTGGAAATTTTCTCCTTTATTGCCTTGGGAGCCGCGTCAACCAATGCCTTTGCCTCTGTCAGCGACAAGCCCGTCAGTTCGCGGACCGCCTTAATGACCTGAACCTTCTTGTCACCGGGGGCGGTCAAGACCACATCAAACTCGGTCTGCTCTACCTCTTCCGCAGCCCCACCGGCAGCGGCGCCAGCGGCAGGAGCCGCTGCGGCCACCGCCACAGGAGCCTGCGCCGTGACCCCAAACTCCTCTTCCAAGGCCTTGACCAACTGGGAAAGTTCTAGCACGTTTAACCCTTTAACAATCTCAATAACTTCTTCGACCTTTGCCATCAATTTACCTCCTACGTCTTCAAAAAAGGTTCGATCCTAGCCTTGGACTTCCCGCTGCTGTCGAATTTGGTCAAGCGCCCGCGCCAAGTTCGCCATAGGCGCGTTAAGCACCCATGCGAACTGCTGTATCGGCGCGTTCAACGTGCCTACCACGCGGCCCAGCAAAATCTCCTTGGGGGGAAGCTCCGCCAATTCCTTGACACCGTTAGCGGAAATTGCCCGCTTGCCCAAAATTCCGGCCTTGATTTCCATCTTGCGAAATTCGCGCTGAGCCAACGACAAAGTCTTGGCCGCGGCTACCGGATCCGGGCTGTACGCCACCGCCGTCGGCCCGGCAAGATAAGGATCGAGGCCTTCAATGCCCACCTCGTCGGCAGCCCGTTTAATCAAAGTGTTTTTCACCACGCGCAGGGTCACGCCGGCTTGCGCCAAACGCTCCCGCAGCTGACCCAACTGATGTACGGTCAAACCGCGATAGTCGGTCAGCACGGTTCCCTGCGAGGCTTCCAATGCTTGCCGGGTTTCCTCGATGACGGCCGCCTTTTCGGCTGTCGGCATTGAATTCACCTCCTAAAAAAAATAACCTCCACCCACAGGGAGAAGGAACGGTGTCCACCGCCGCTTTTAAACTTCTACCTGGACGGGCTATTAAGCCAATAAAAGGCACCCGCCGTCTTGGGCTTCGTGAGGATGGTAACAAAGTGCGTGCCAGAATGTCAAGCGCCCATTAAAATTCTGGCCATCACTTCCGTCTCAAGCCCAACGCCACCAAATGGGCCATCAACTCGGGAAAGGGGATGCCCGCCGCCCGTGCCGCCTTGGGCAAGAGAGAATTGGGAGTCATACCCGGTATCGTGTTGGTTTCCAATACCACCGGACCCTCATCCGTCAAGAATATGTCCGTGCGGGAAAATCCACGACAGCCTAACGCGACATGAGCCTTCATGGCGGCTTTTTGCACCATTTGTGACTGGTCTTGGGTCAAATCAGCGGGGCAAATCTCATCCGAACCCCCGTCCTCATACTTGGAGGCAAAGTCAAAAAACGCGCCGCGGTGGGGCACAATTTCGATGACGGGAAGGGCACGAATGCCGCCATCCAGCTCTTCCAACACGGCACAAGTCAACTCACGGCCTAAAATTTTTTGTTCCACCAAGACATCGGCGTCAAAACGTGCCGCCCATGCCAGCGCCTCGCGCAACGACTCAACGCCCTCAGCTATGGATACCCCCAAACTGGACCCGCCCAGATTCGGCTTGACCACCACGGGATATCCCAAATTGGCCTCAATGACCTCAATCGCGTTGGAAATGGAGGCCCGAATAGCCGCGGAGGTTAAAGATATGTCGTTTGGAGTGGTGAGGCCGTGATAACGGAAGAGTTCCTTGGCTTTCGCCTTATTCATGGCTAAGGCCGACGCCAGGGGGCCACTTCCCGTATACGGAATGGATAGGCTGTCCAACATCCCTTGTAGTGTGCCATCCTCCCCAAAAGGACCATGAAAGGCCAAAAATACGGCATCGGCTTGGGATAGCAGCGATATTCCGCGAATAGCCTCCGCGCGGGGCATAGGGCGTTCTTGCGCCTCACCCGGTTTAGGCAGGGCTTGAGGGGCGCTCTCCGAAAGGCTCCATTTCCCATCGCGGCCAATGATAATGGCCTGCACCTCAAACTGACTTGAAGTCTTCAAGGCATTAAACACTTGCGCTCCGCTCGCCATTGACACGTCATGCTCACTCGAGGGCCCGCCCATCATCACGATAACACGCAGTTTTTGAGCCATTTCCAAGCCTCCCATGTGTCTGGCACTCATTAATAGAATACGATTTGCGCTGCCTACTTTAAAACTCCAGACCTGATACCGCTTAAAATTTGGCAAGCCGGACTTGACGCAATCTTGAACCTTACCAGTGGTATATCGTCGCCTGGTGCTGGCTTAAGCAGGTGCCACAGGTGTAGGAGAGTGACTAAGAGCATGGGATTGGCCAACTAGCAGATGGCTGCCTTGCAGGTCAACGCCGTCGAGGGTACCACTAGTACTAGTGCCGTCACCCAACACAAGAAGGTACAACGGTTCCCGGAAATCACACTGTTATTAGAGGTACCATTCCTTCTCATTCTGCCTGTCATTACGAAAGGTGCCGTAGCAACTCGCGCAAGTAAAACTCGCCATACTCATTTCGAGTCCCTAATAGCGATACCCCGGCCACGCAATCCGCGTGGGCTCGGTGACGTTCTAACACTTCCACACCGTGAACACGGACCAAAAACTGGAGTCCTTTGTTCGGAAACCCATGGCGTGCCCAATCAATATGCCGCATCGAACACATCCAAATCAGTGACGTAGCCCATGGAAACAAGCGAACAACAAATTGATAATCGAAATTAGCATTGTGCGCGATAATAAAATCGCTGCCCATTAGGGCCGAACGGACTTTTTCTTCGTCCACCTTGCAACCTCTCACCATTCTATCAGTGATTCCATGAACCAAACTCGCGGAAGACCGGATTGACCGCGAGGGTTCATTGAAGCTCGTGTATTCATAAACCACGTCTAGAACTTCTCCGGTATCGTAGCGAAAGGCGAAAACAACTAAGCCCAGTTCAATAATTTCGTCACGCAAAGGGCTTAGGCCCGTTGTTTCTACATCAATAAAAGCTGCTTTTCCCAACAAAAGGTTCAAAACCTTATTCCCCTATCTTTCCACCACTCCAGAGCCGTGATTTCCGTCTGTGAATTTTGAACCACACCTAGAGGCGGTTGCTGGTAACAACACCGTATACACGTCAAGTCGTTGTCGATAACCGCTAGGTCACGAACCGCACGATTCCCATGTGTGGATAGCCCCAATTTATCATCCAGCAGGAACTATTAAAATGGATTTTAGTAGCCAACAAACGTTATCAGGGAAATACTATACAAGCGAGGGTTTCCTAGTTACGGTCCCCGTTGGCCAAAGATGGAACCATGGATAAGTTACATAATGCGCACGAAATTTTCGAATCATTACTGCGTTTGGGCTTCGGGTCTTGGGCCGTCACTAACTCGGAAACTTCTACTAGCCTTAACTCTAAAAGGATCTTTCCACCAGTTCTGTTGGCGCCGCCTTGCTGACCATTCGCGCGTATTGGCCATTCAGGGCTAACAGCTCCTCATGGTTTCCACGCTCCACAATCCGGCCATGATCCATCACATAAATCATATCAGCATGCCGAACAGTGGACAGCCGGTGGGCAATGACTAGGGTGGTGCGCCCAGCCGCGATCCGAGTCAATCCCGCCTGTAGAGCCATCTCCGTGGCGGAATCCAAGCTGGCGGTGGCTTCATCCAAAATTAGAATCTTTGGCTGCAAGGCTAGTGCACGGGCAAAAGCCAGCAACTGCCGTTGCCCCAAGGACAGATTGGCACCTTTGGCACGAATCCAGGCGTCATAGCCCCCCGGCAATTGCCGGATGAACTCGTCCGCACCGGCGACATGTGCCGCTTCTTGCACCGTCTCCTCCCTAATCTCCTCCCGAAACATACGAATATTATCCCGGACGGTGCCGGAAAAGAGATTCACGTCCTGCTGAACAATCGCCATAATCCGGTGCAAATCACTCTGGCGCAAGGACCGTACGTCAATGCCATCGACCGTAATACTGCCCTTGCGCACATCATAGAAGCGGGTTAAAAGACTCATCAAGGTGCTCTTGCCGGCGCCCGTTTCTCCCACAAACCCCACAAACATGCGCGGCTTCACCCGAAAGTTGATATCCTCCAGCACCACCGCGTCTGGGGAATACCCGAATGACACCTGGTTAAACGCGACTTCTCCCTCAATCTCGATACCGCTCGGCCCTAGCGGAACTTCTACGGGTGCTGGGGCATCCGTAATCTCCGCCTCGGTCAAGAGAACGCCGCCAATGCGCTCGGCGGAAATCATTGAGGTTTGCAGGGTATTCCAATTTTGCGTGAGTGAATTAATGGGATTGAAAAATTGCTGGATATACGTAATAAAGGCATACAGCACCCCGACTTCTATGGTGCGGTGCAATACCGCCATGCCGCCAACCCACATCATTAGGGCGACGGACAGGTTGCCGAGGGCGTTGAAAGTGCGGTTAAAGCGCACCGACCATTTGTATTCGCTAATGTTGCCGTCCGTAAACCGGCGATTTAAGGCGGTATGCTGGTCAAACTGCTTCTTCTCCTGATTAAAAATCTGAGTGATGCGCATGCCGCCCAGATTTTCCGCCGTATAGCCGATAAGGCGCGAATATTGGCTTCGGGTAAAGCGGTAGTTTTCACGGAGTTTCTTGCGGAACACTGCGGAGATGGCCACAATCACGGGGATGACGAGAAAACTTAGCAGTGCGATTTTCCAGTTTAGAAGCAGCATTGCCCCCATAATTAATATGATGGACATCCCATCTTGAATGAGGCTCAACAAAAAACTGGTGAAAAACTGACTCACCTGATTGGTATCGCTCGCCACGTTGGTAATAAGGCGTCCCGTTTCATGAGTATCAAAAAAACGAACCGAGAGCGACTCAATGTGCGTAAATAGGTCATTACGGATATCACGAACAATGCGCTGACCAATCCACTGCAACTTGCGATTTTGAGTAAAGTTGGCAAATAGCCCGACTACGGTGACTCCGAGATAGATCAGACCAATGACCAGAATGGAGCGAAAATGGGGATGCCTCACGATTAAATCTTGGTCAATAACAATTTTAACCAGCCAGGGCTGCATTACCTGGGTCAAAACATAGACCATCACCAATCCCACTACGGCTAAAAACTCCCGCCAATGGCGGCGCGCATAGCCCAGCAAGTGGCGCATGGCCGATGCGCTGTCACTCATCCTGGCCTCCCGCTGTTCATCCCAGTCAATGCTAGGCATGAAGGGAATCACCCCCCGCCTGAATCCGGTAGAGATCGCGATAGATCCCCGTTTGCTGGATTAATGACTCGTGGGTGCCAACTTGCGTAATAGACCCTTTATCAAGAACGATAATCTGGTCGGTATCACGCAATGCCGACAAGCGATGAGCGGCGATAATCACCGTCTTTTTGCCCCGCACGGTGCGCAGCACCTCAAGAATTTCGCTCTCGGTGAGGGTATCCACGGCAGAGAGACTATCATCCAAGATCAATATCTTGGCGTCGCTTTTGATGAGTGCCCGGGCGATGGCGGTACGCTGCCGCTGCCCGCCCGACAACATCACCCCCCGCTCACCAATATCGGTGTCCATCCCCTGGGGCAGGTCCCGGATTGTCTCCCAGATGCGGGATTGCTGAGCCGCTTCCTTCACCGCTTGCGGAACGACGGTGGGGCGGGAAAAGGCGATGTTATTCCCAATGGTGGTGGAAAACAAGAATCCGTCTTGAGGAACATAAGCGACCAAGTGACGCAATTCACTGACTCGTATGCCGCGAATATCCACGCCATCAATAGCAAGGGCGCCGGGCGGCGGATCATAATCCCTTAACATCAAATTTAATAGAGTGGTCTTCCCCGCGCCGGTGCGACCGACAATCCCGAGGGTTGTGCCTTCGGGCACTATGAAAGACACCTCGGATAAGGCGTTGTGCTTAGCGTTGGGGTATCGGAAGGTCAGATGCTGGGCCGTGAGCGTCCCTTCCCAATGAGGCCGCTCCAAGGGATGCTCGGGATCGCGAATGTCAGGCGTCACCGCCAACAAGCGTTGAAGACGAAGCAGCGACGCGGACGCATTTTGAAAAAGATTGATAACCACTCCAAACTGCATAAGGGGCTGCACCAGCATGCTTAAATAGACCGTAAAAGCCACAAAACCCCCCAGCGATATACGGTGATGAACCACCAACCATCCGCCATAGACCAAACCCACGGTAAATCCAATCCCGCTTAAAAGCGGCACCAAGGCCTGGAACAGGGTGTTCATCCGCACCAGACTCATCTGGCGCTCCACAATGGTCTCGGTGCGGCGGGTGAACCGGTCCACTTCCACCGGCTCATTGGACGAGGCCTTGATGAGGCGGATAGCCTGGAAACTTTCCTCGGCACGCTCTGACATGTCCGACAAACTTTCCTGCACTAATCGGGAGCGCAAGCGTACTTGGGGACGAATAATGGCAATAACCACGGGGATAAAAAGAATCGGCACCAAACTAAATAGTGTCAGTCTCCAGTCAATCGTTTTCATGGTCATGAACAACGTGGCGATAAAGAGAAAAATCGCTTGGCTTATCTGATTTAACCCCATTGAGAGAGCTTGCCGCACGGCGGTCACGTCATTAAGAGAATGGTTTAACAAATCGCCCACACTATGTTGCTGAAAATACCACGAGCTTAACGTTTCCCAATGCGCGAACAACGCTTGTCGCATCTCAAATTCCCAAGTGCGCCCTAATTGTCCGATGCGCGTTTGCCCTAAACCAAAGGCCAGCACATATCCGGCCGCCACAATCGCCAGTTCTAGCGCAAAACTTAAGATGGCATGCTCCGTGGATCCGCCCAATTTGAGCCGGTCAATAAAGCGCCCAAGAATATGCGGAATGCGAACCTGAAAAAATTCCGCCGTACCAATGGCAAGCACACCCAAAAGATATTTCCATTGATTTTTAGCAATAAACGATCGGACAATGCTTGTCGGATCCATAACCTCACCCCAAACAGCGACGCTAAAATTAATGGCGGCGACCACTTCCTTTAGAGTACCACAACCATTTAAGAAACTTAACAAATTGATAAAAGGAAGCCCGATCGGGTTTGTGTAGTATTGCCGGAGTGGGAATTAGACTTGCGCCAAATTAGTTGGCGTGCCCAAATCCGGCTCCGTGACCATCTGCGCCGCCTCGGGGCAAAACGGCGCTATCACGCGTCTTATATGGCCGTCGGGCATGAACTTCGCGGCGATATCTGAGACGTCGCAGTCTGGGTCCCAGCCACGCTCGCGGTCCAACGACGCATCATCGATCCCACCGCACGCGAGGCGACCATCCTCGCTCAGTAATCAATCTCCGCACGGTATCGAGCCTAATTTGTGCACCCGGTGCATGCGGCGTAAGAACGGAAGCGGGAGAGTCCTCGTGAACTTGCCATGCGTGAAGACCCCCGGTCGAGCACGCACCTATCTAGTGAGACATCTCCCCTCGGATTGGCGAACTTGCGGTTATGCTCTCCTTCGAGAGCCACCAGCTCGCGTACACGAGAATGAACCGCCGTCGCCTCAACAATCCGTCACAGGATTCCCCAAGGACCAGCGACCCCGTCCCGCCTGGGCCAGAATAGGCCAACTCAGACCTCGGACCTCGTCAAGGTTTCCCTCCGGCGGCTACGCCGACCTTGATGACCGACCTTGCATAGCAAAAAAGTAGGCTATCTAGGTTGGTGTCTTCGCACGAGCAAACCGCATAAGTAGAGGGCTACGCAACTTTTAAGCAACATGCTTGGTTATGCTGGTCACCATGGCGCGATTTGTCATGGAGCAAAACGGGTAGCGTTAGGGCGGCACCGAGAATGATGGGGAAAGGCTAGTGCGCCGCTAGATGAGGTGGGTTAAGAATCCCACCCTTTAGCACTGGTTGACCAACAAAGACTGGCGCCAATATGTTCGCCAATAAAGAAGCCATAACAAAGAGAGAAGGCGCCCAGCATGAATCATTATTGGTTGGCATTCCCACACGAGACGGTCAGATAGTGATTTATGACGTGTTTGAACTCTTTACCCTCGACAAGGTATTTGGGCGACTATTGCGCTTTTTAATCGGGGAGGCGGGCAATATTCCCAAAAGTCGTAATCTGGACACACTCTGAACCAAGAACGTTGCCGCCAGCTCCAACCGATTAGTTAATCAGAATCACCCGTTTTCTGAACGACAAATGGTCTTGTAATGCATACATGCGTGTCAACAAGGTGGCATCGACGCACTTTGCCGATCACAAATGTAATTTTTCGATCCTCAAATCTCGTCGCTGTGCATAGCCGAAAATCAAACTACAGTTCTACCTTCTGTGGCCCATAGCAAATCCCTGAAAACCAACACAGTTGCCCGCCGACCGCTACCCGGTATAAGTTGCGTTACTACGTTTTGCTCCTTTAACGCGGTAAGAAGTCTACGGGCTGTTGCCCCAGGGATTCCAGAACCTCGAATAAAATCTGAACTACTAAATACGGGCTTGGAAAAAATCCATTCCAATGCGCGAACAGCATATTGCGATCGGGTCGACTCTGGAATACTTAACTTCAGACTCTGGTAGAGATCTTGAATTTGGATCACTTTAGCCAGATTATCCTCTGCCTGTGACCGTACACCCTCCAAAAAAAACCGGGACCACCCTACCCAGTCGTGATCACGTGAAACGGCAAGAAGACGTTCGTAGTATTCTTCCCTACGCGCCTCGAAGAATGCGCTAATGTAAAACATCGGCCTCTGTATAATACCAGCTTGCCACAAAAAAAGTGGTACCAGCATGCAAAATGGCCATCTGCACAAGCCTGTCCATGAACTCTGAGTGTACAAATTTTTCCCAATCACTCATCGCATCGGGAAGTAGCTCCGCACTGATTGGCACGAAAGTTGCCTCATCTATCGAACACCCTGGCGGGCCAATCCAATTTTGAATTCGCCGGTATTCCCCGGGACTCTTGGATCGTCCCCTGACGTCCGACATCAAAACTTCATGGGCTTTGCGAATGAGTCGTTGCGATAATGGGATACTAGCCAAAAGTCCCTCGGCTTCATGCATAGCCGCACGATAATTCAGCACCTCAAAAATGTCATTTCGACGTTCTGGAGACGAGGCCTCACGGACTGCTTCGAATTCAAGGACCTCGCCAAGCGTCGCTTGGGTTCCCTCGATTCGCGAAGACAAAACAGCTTCTCGGGTGATCAAAGGAGCCAGCAAGAGATCCGGGCTAGGTATGGAGGACAACATGCCATCGTACCGCGCAACGGCCGCGTAAGCTGGCCCAATCAAGGGAATCAGACTTTCCCATGCCAAAGATTCGGGGGGGAATCGCCCCGTATGATATCTTACAGACGGCATCCCGCACCTCCATTACACCACACCACACGGTGGCATATAGACTCAACTCGAACCACCACCACCGTAATGTGGAACATAAATGCAGTATACACAAAAAAACATTCCTTCTTTGAAAGCCTGCCATGAAGTGGTGAACTCAAGCTGATTTCATGATGTCCGCACCGCGTCTTAGGTCCCCTAACCGATCGGGAGCGTATATGATTTGAAAAAAGTTGCGACACTCAAGAGACGAAACGACATAAACCGCATGGAGTTGAGGCCCTTGAGGGCCACTCCCGGCTTGCGTTGGAGAGAGTGCGACTCGGCTTTGACACAGTGGATGAAGCAGTCTGTCCCAATTGTTGATCCAGGAAAGAGCCGAAAAAATGCCGAGGAGATAACCGAGGTTACCTCAGCGGAAATACTTCTATGCGGCGCAAATCGCGCCCACCTTGGCTATGAAGCCGTAACTATGCTGCCCGAATGTTTAATGGCCAAGTGAAGCAGCGTCCACCTGGCGCAATAATTCAATCCGTTGAACGATAATCACCCCGCGAATAATGGAACTACCCGCATGTATCCTAGCGGATTCAGGCGTCGAACAGGCTCCGTCGCCTCTTTCGGATTTCATCGCATACGGATAAAACTCTTAACAAACTCTAAAGCGACAACAACCATGATTAATATACGGAGCGAAAGGAGATTCCGGTATGAACGTAGGAGAAGCCATCGTCGCGCAATTGCGGCAGTGGGGCATTAAGGATGTCTTTGGACTTTCAGGCTCCAGCATTCTGC
Source organism: Bacillota bacterium (assembly GCA_021792935.1). GTDB lineage: Bacteria > Bacillota > Sulfobacillia > Sulfobacillales > Sulfobacillaceae > Sulfobacillus_B. The sequence goes on from JAJYTS010000007.1 coordinate 38,862, forward strand.
CCCTTTTAGAGGCGCTAAGACGACAAGACCACATTCATTATTGGACCGTCCGCCATGAGGAGTCGGCAGCCTTCATGGCGTCAGCCTATGCGAAACTCACAGGAAAACTAGGAGTGTGTCTGGCTCACGCCGGCCCTGGCGCCGCGCACCTCATTAACGGCCTTTACGATGCCCACAAGGATCGTTATCCAGTCTTGGCCATTACCGGCCAGGTAGCCCGCGACAAAATGGGGACCTCGTATAAACAGTCCTCCGATGAATCGCTTATGTTTGTGGGGTGCACAGGATTTTCGCGGTCAATCGCCGCGCCGCAAGAAGCGCTGGAAATCTTGGCTGCCGCCATGCGCTACGCCATTGCCATGAACGATGTGGCGCATGTCTCCGTCCCCAGTGATTTATTGGCCCAACCCATTTCTAACACTTCCCTGTATCCGCCCGAGCCCTATTTAACCACCCCACCACGAGTGGATCCGACCACCATTGACGAGGCGGTAAAAGTTCTTAACGCCGCTAAAAATCCCGTGATACTCATGGGACGGGGTGCCATAAAGGACGCGCAAACTGTTCAAGCCGTGGCCGAACAGTTGCAGGCACCCGTTATCACTTCGCTTCCGGCAAAAGGATGCTTGCCGGAAACGCATCCCTTGGTTATCGGCCCCATAGGAGAGGCGGGTACCGATGCCGCGCTGGCAGCGGTGCAGTCTTGCGATGTGATGCTGGTATTGGGCTCGACCTGGTGGCCGTCACAATTTATACCCAAAGAGACGCGTGTCGTGCAAGTGGATCTCCGTCCCACCACGATTGGCGTCAGCCACCCAGCCACCGTCGGCATTGTTGGGTCCATCCAAGAGGTTTTACCTAAGCTCACGGAAAAACTGGCGTCCCGTCGACCCCGGGAAATTCCGTTCCACCCCCAGCCATTCCAAACCGGGTCACGGGACCCGTTTCCGGCTCATCCCGCTTCCATCTTGGCACGCATCCGCCAGCATTTGCCGAAGGGGGCCATCATTACCGTCGATACGGGGCTGGTTACACTATGGTACGGACGCGCGTTCCCCGCCCGCAATGAAACCACGCTGCTTTCCGGCCGCTGGCGCTCTATGGGCTTCGCGCTCCCGGCGGCACTGGCGGCAAAAATCGCGCGGCCCGATGCCCCCGTTATCGCCCTCACCGGCGACGGAGGGTTTGCCATGAGCGGCATGGAGTTTGCGACCGCGGTTCGATATGACCTGGCCGTAACGGTTGTGGTGTTCAACAACGGTTTACTCGGCGAGGAGGCCATCAAGCAAACAAACGCCAATATGCCGATCTACGGAATGGATTTAACCAATCCCGATTTTAGCGCCTTCGCGATGGCAACGGGCGGGCTGGGATTTCACCCGCAAACGGAGCGCGAACTGGATGACGCGTTGGAAAAGGCCCTCCACTCGAAGCAACCCAGTCTGGTCGATGTTCCCACTCTGTTAGCGGCACCTCCGACTCTTACGGAAAGCCCCCAGGAGCTGGGCGAAAGCGTCATGGCCCATCCATAACGCCAAATACGCGAAGGCGAGGATCGTCCTCTACTGATGAAACGCATGACCAGCGTTGCGGTCTTGGCTAGGAAGCTTGAGTTCGAGTCCGCGGAACAGAAGGGGCTGAGATCGGAA
>JAJYTS010000090.1 GCA_021792935.1 Bacillota bacterium
GGAGGCAGGCCCGACAAAGCCGGGTTTACCATCCGTTCAATACGACGCTCGCTAATATTAGCCCACTCTGCCGAGAGAATTCCTAGATAATCCAACACCAACGCCAACGGCTGCCCATGAAAATTTCCGGCAGAAATAACCTGATCCTCGTCTGGGAAAAATAAAGGATTATCCGTAGCGCTGTTAATCTCCCGCTCCACCACATCACCCACATGACTCAGGGCATCTCGACTGGCGCCGTGCACTTGCGGCATGCAGCGAAGCGAATACGCGTCCTGAACCCGAAGCTCCCCTGGCCGCGTGGTGAGCTGGCTTTCCGCGAGTAAGTGTCGAAGATTTAGCGCGCTATGAATAAGTCCGGGATGTGGCCGCACATGAAAAACCGGGGCGGCAAAAGCGCTTTCTATTCCCCGCAACACTTGAAAGGAGAGAGAGCCAACAATGTCCGCCCAATCCGCCAATAACAATGCGCGCCAAACACCTAGGACTCCCAGCGCCCCCATCGCTTGGGTGCCATTAATCAGCGCCAGTCCCTCCTTGGCCTCCAACCGCAGGGGCGCCAACCCTACCTTTTGCAAGGCTTCCCTTCCCGGCATACGCTGACTCTGATGCCAGGCCTCTCCTTCCCCCACTAACACCAGCGCCAAATGGGCCAACGGGGCAAGATCACCGCTGGCGCCCACCGAGCCTTGCGAAGGAATAACCGGCACCACGTCCTGGTTGAGCAAATCCAGCAGCCGCTCCAACAATAGGGGCCGGACCCCGGAATAACCTTTAGCGAGGGCATTAGCCCGCAATAGCACCATGGCGCGGGCGACATCGGGGGGAAAAGCCGCTCCCACCCCGGCAGCATGGCTGCGCAATAAATTCAGTTGCAATTGACTTCGGTCCGACTCGGGAATAACGACATCGCTAAAGCGGCCAAATCCGGTTGTTACACCATAAATAGGCACCGCTTCATCCAAGTAACGCGTCACCATAGCACGAGAGGCCGCCACTTTCGTGGCGACCTCAGGGTTTAAGCGAACGGCCCGTCTTAGATGGCAGACTTCCCACACCGCTTGAATAGTGAGTTTTTCTCCCGTTATTATTACCGGTTCCATCAACGAAATCCTCCCGCCCCGGTCATTGGTGTGGGAATAACCAAAGAAGAAGCGCGCGCTGATTCAGTCAAATGCCGCCCCCGTGCTTCCTCCAAGTCACCCATGGTAATCCCCTCAATGATGGTGGGTACTTCCGCCAAGTCAATGCCACGAAAATGAAGGGCGTTGAAAGCAAAAGCCAACTCCTCTAAATTCTCGAACAGCGTCAGAAACTCCCCCATCTCTTTGCGTTTGAGCCGGTCCAAATCCGCTTGACGAAGCGCTTGATTGGGCAAGCGGGCCGTCAAAGTCGACTCCAGCCGCTCAGGGTCAGGGGTTTCACCACCAAGGGCTGAAAAGGCATAGTTGCTGGCGGAACTGTAGTGCGCATAAAAACGCTCATTAATGAGGCCGTCTTGATAGAGCTCATTAAATAGTGACGAACTGGAACCTAAGAGAAGGTTCCACATCAGGCTCATTGTCATATCGTGGCGCAACAGTTCCCGCCCCGAAAGTCCAGTCTCCCCATCTTTGTAACCCATCAACCATAATGGCGTCGATACCGGCATGGATTGCTCCACCCGCTTCTCCGCCACCCCGGCTGGCTCTTCGGGAAAAATGCGCTCAATGGAGGGGAGCGGCTTTAAGGCACGGCGTTTTTCCAAGGTGGAAAGATGGTCGATAATGCGGCCGGGATCGACGTCACCCGCTACGAAAATGGCCATGTTGCTCGGGTGATAAAACGTGTGGTAGCACAGATATAAATCCTCGGTGGTAATGGTGCGGATAGACTCCACACTCCCGGCAATGTCCAGCCTTACGGGATTTTTATGATATAAGGCCCGCATCAAATTGGAACGCAGGCGTTCTCCCGGCATGTCCAGGTACATGCGGATTTCTTGTTCAATTATCCCCTTTTCCTTCTCAACGTTTTCCTCGGTAAAGTAAGGCTCCTCCACTACCCGCAGCAATGTCTCCAGGCAGTCCTGAATGTCGCTGGTCGCCGAAAACAAAAAGGTGGTGGTGATATATTCCGTGTAAGCATTGGAATAGGCCCCCAGTTGGGCAAAACGCTCAAATACTTGCGGGTCCGTCTCTTTTTCAAACATCTTATGTTCCAGAAAGTGCGCAATCCCGTCGGGCACATCCACCCGCTCACCGCTGCCGGGGCGGCGAAAATGGCTGTCAATGGAACCATAGTGTGTGGCATAAGTCGCATAGGTCTTTTTCAACCCGGGCTTGGGCAGCACAAAAATCTCAAGTCCCGAATCCAGAGTTTCCCGTACCGGTTCTTCCCCAATCGCTTGCCAAGACATGATGCTATTCTCCATGGCCGCTCTTCCCTTCCGTGGTGAGAAAGTATACGGTATCCAGTTCTACCTCCCGCGCAACCTCCAACACATCCTGACGCCGCACCTTTCCCAAGGCGTCAATAAGGTCCATGCCCGTGAGTCCGCCCCCCACCAGCAGTTGTTCCAGGTGTCGCCCAATCAATTGGCCGGGGCTGTCCTCCTCGGATAAAATATCATTGGCATAGGCTTTTAGTGTGTAGGCCACATCCTCGTCAGTGAATGCCCCTTCCCGCATAGCCTCCACCTGCGCTTGAATAATAGCGCGGGCATCCTCGTAATCCGCGAACTCAATCCCCGCTCCAATCGTCATTAGAGCCAAGGCGGAGTCCAACCGAGAGTAGGCGTAATAAGCCAAGCTCGCTCTTTCCCGCACATTGAGAAATAGTTTGGAATGGCTGAAACCACCCAGTATCCCCGAGTACATCACCAGCGCCGGATAACGAGACGACCTGGCGGTGATGCCCGTGCGATAGGCCAAGTTCAGCTTGCCCTGGCGGACATCGCCCGATTCCACCACCGTTTGGCCGTCGTGGCGCCCCCGATAGGGGTCAATGGTAGCAAGTGGTTGGCGTGTGGAATTCCAGCGCGAAGAAAAATATTCGTGGATAGTATCTGGGTCAACGTCGCCCACCACCGTAAAGACAAATGGCGCCCCATCTCGGACAGAATGATAAAATTCGGTGACGGTCGAAGCCGAAATGTGGTCCACTTCTGATTCCGTTCCCAACTTGCGCAGTCCAAAACGCTGGCCCTCGGACACCAGCTCCATCAAACGCGACATAGCATACTGACCCTTATCATTAATAATTGCGGCAATTTGCCGCTTTAAAAGAACCTTTTCCTGTTCCACCACTTCATCGGCAAACGCCCCGTTAAGCATGGCCGGCCGCTCCAACACCTCGGCCACAAAATCGAGCGCTTGTCCCACGGTGTCCGGCCTGCCAGGCAAAAACCGTCCGTTGGCCACCGTGACATGCACCGACAAAATTTGTTTGTCGCCCAGCTTGCCCACATCGGCGCGAAAGCTGGCCCCATACAAATCTTCTAGGCGAGTCTCCATCACTTGGCGACTGGGCAATGACTCCGTTCCCCGGCGCAGCAACTGAATCAGCGTCGCCCCAACCGCGCGGCGGTCCACCGCCAAATCCTGAATCCAGGCAGCATGTATCGTTACCGTTTTAAAGCGCTTGGTAGGATACACAAAAAGACCTACTCCATCTCGCCATTCGCCCACAAATTGATCACTGACATGAGGCCATGCCAATCGTTATCCCCCCTTGGCTACTGTTCCCAGCTCGGCATGGTCTTACACCGGCACTCCGGTGCCTCCCCAAACGATGGCCTTGAGTTCCTCCGCCAATAGCGTCTCTTTTTCCATTAGGGTCAGTGCCAGCCGATTTAAAACATTGCGGTGACTGCGCAAAATTTCTTTAGCACGGCCATATTGGTCCGTGACAATATCACGCACCTCGCGGTCAATGGCCGAGGCAACCTCCTCGGAATAGTCCGGTTCTCGCGAAAAATCGCGGCCCAAAAAGACGTGATCTTGGCGCTGTCCATAGGTCATGGGGCCCAGATCGTCCGACATGCCATATTCGGTAATCATTTGCCGCACCATCGCTGTAGACTTCTCCAAATCATTCTGGGCGCCGGTAGACACCTCGCCAAAGACTAATTCTTCGGCTGCGCGTCCTCCTAAAGCCATCGCCACCTGGTCCAAAATTTGCGAACGGGTGACCAGGTATCGGTCTTCTTCCGGTAGCGGCAAAGTATACCCCATGGCCATTCCCCGAGGAATTATGGTGACTTTATGCACCGGATCGCCATGGTCCACCAGCATTCCGACCAAGGTATGCCCTGACTCGTGAAACGCCACCGCCCGCTTTTCTTTTTCGGAAATAACACGAGTCCGTTTTTGTGGCCCTGCCATGACGCGTTCCGCCGCTTCCTCAAAATCTTGCATGTGAATGGCACGGGCATGGGCACGAGCAGCCAAAAGGGCCGCCTCATTCGCTAAATTAGCCAAGTCTGCCCCGGTATAACCAGGAGTCCTGCGGGCGATGGTCTGCAAATCCACATCCCCATCGAGAGGTTTGCCCCGGGTATGAATCTGCAAGATGGCGAACCGACCTTTGACATCCGGACGATGCACCACAATTTGGCGGTCAAATCGTCCCGGCCGCAATAACGCCGGATCCAACACATCAGGGCGATTGGTGGCGGCAATAACAATAATGCCTTCATTAGGGCCAAAGCCGTCCATTTCCACCAAAAGCTGGTTTAAGGTTTGTTCGCGCTCGTCGTGGCCACCGCCGTAACCAGCGCCGCGCATCCGACCCACCGCGTCAATTTCGTCAATAAAGATAATGCATGGCGCGTTTTTCTTGGCTTGGTCAAACAAGTCGCGAACGCGCGAGGCGCCCACTCCGACAAACATTTCCACAAAATCGGATCCGCTGTCGGAGAAAAACGGCACTCCGGCCTCTCCCGCAACAGCACGTGCCAGCAGCGTTTTGCCCGTTCCCGGCGCTCCAGAAAGCAACAGTCCTTTAGGAATCTTCGCGCCCAGCTCCAAATACTTTTTGGGGTAGCGAAGGAAATCCACCACTTCCGCCAGTTCCTGCTTTTCTTCCTCCACGCCCGCCACATCTTCAAATGTTACCCGCCGGCGTTCATCAGCGGTGTGCAGCCGCGCGCGGGATTTGCCAAATTGCATGACCCGCCCGCCGCCGCCCTGGCTCTGGCTGAAAAAGAAATAGAACATAAATAGAACCGCCATCATAGGGAGCAGTGTTTCAAGGAGCGAGAACCAAAAAGAGGTGCTGGTCGGATGCACGATATTCACGACCGGGACGTTGTCTCGAACCAACTGGTTGGCCAACGCTCCGGTCCCACCCGAGGCGTAAATCGTCTGAAATTGTTTGTGATTGGAGGTGACCGCCGTCACCACATGAGTTTGCGGGTTAATAGTCGCTTTCGCGACCTGGCCGGTTTTTGCCATGGACATAAGACTCGTATATGATTCCGGTACCACGCGGCTACCCGAGCCTGTGGTGAGCTCCCATAAGGTTAAAATTAATAATGCGGCAAAAATGGCGGTTAATATCCCTTTGACCCACCGGTTCGTCATAGAGTTCTCCTCAACGCTCACTTTCACACCAAAAATTTGGATCTACATTATACCATACCCCACTATTTTATGACTCCGCGTCCCCTGGATCCACAATAGGCGGAGACTTCCAGCGCAGATAATGGACCGGCTCACCCATTTGGGAACGTCCCTCCTCGGCCACCATTAACCCCGGAATAGCCAGAACTTCACCCTCACCGCCGCTCCCTACTACCAGAGGCCATGTCTTGCGGCTCATAGGCGGAATCCTGGCGTCTACCCAGACATCCTGAAGCTTGCGGGAATGCCCTTGCATCCCAAGCGGTCTAATCCGGTCACCCGGCCGCCACACCCGCACCCATAGTTGAGGCCAGCGCATGGCGTTTACGGCTGTCCATCCCGGGCGTGGTGCGCCGTTCCATGTGCCGGGCTCAACAAAAAGTGGTTCATCCCCCCACATCAACATCCCTTGCGGCGGCAGAATTCGCACCGCGTCCTCGCATGGAACCGGACTTGATGTTAAGGATCGTCCCACCCGCAGTCCACCCCCTGGTAAAGGCTCCACCCGGTATCCCAGGGGCCACAGCACCAGACCGTGCCCTACCGCAGCCAAGTGTCTACGCGACAAACGGATGTCATGGCGCTGGGCAAATTCGCGCAATACCATAGTGGTGATTTCCAATGGCCAGGAGGTCCATCCCGGACCCAACAACAATTCGTTCCCATTCTCGTGAATATCCTGCCGAGCCAACCAATCCTGCAAAAGAAATTGGAACGCCTGATTGTGCTCTCCGGCACGGGCCGCTAATCCCGCCAAAGCATCGCGCACCAATGGATTAACCGCTTCCAGACCAGGGATGATCTCATGACGAATTTTGTTGCGCAGCATCGCGGGGTCGGCATTGCTAGGATCCTCCAGCCATTTCACATGATGACGCTCGAGATACATCCGAAGCTGCGCTCGTGAAAACGCCAGCAAAGGACGGACTAGAGATCGGTTGCGAGACCGCATGGCGGACAACCCTAGCACTCCAGTTCCCGTGATGAGGCGCATTAAGACCGTTTCCGCCTGGTCATCCTTTTGATGCGCCACCAAAACTAATGATGCCGCACCCAACTCGGCGGCATATTGCCTGAAGGCCATGTAACGAACCCGGCGCGCCGCCATCTCCACACTTTCTCTCTTTGCCCGGTCGACAACCACCGGAATAACCCGCAAGTCTTGAGAAAACTGCTCACGCACATAGCGCGTGAGCCAGCGCGCGTCATCCCCGGAAGTAGCCCGTAGTTGATGATTAATATGAAGGGGATGAAGACGGCTTGGCCACTCCTCTTGAATGGCGCACAACAAAGCCAAAAGCGTCATGGAGTCTATGCCTCCGCTAACGCCGACCACCAAGGGAGTGCCGGGCCGCCAAAGCTGCCGCGCCGTGTAAAGAAATTGTCGCTCAAGGACATCTTTCATAATGTTTGAGTGTAACCTAACGCCGAGGAAAATTCACCCGCGAGGCCTAGGAACCTGCTCTTTTAGCGGGACTGGTGTCACGCGCCGCCATTCCCGCACCGGGCTCTCATGGACCGGCTGGGCTCGCCTCAGACTTTCCCCAGACCCCAGTAAAATAACCATGACCAAGGCATCATCCCGGCCTTCCTGACTATCGCCCAGCATAAAGCTTAACAATGTTTCCGCCATCATCCGGGGTTCTGCCAAAGGAGGCT
>JAJYTS010000091.1 GCA_021792935.1 Bacillota bacterium
GGCTCGACGGGGCGTAGGGGCAACTCAGCCCAATGGGGAAACTGTTCCAGGAGCAATCGCCGCACCTGCTCCACACTAATCTCCTGTTCACCGGCGTGCATCTTCCCACCCATCACAGGGCACCTCCCGCGGGCAGCGCCCGGTCAAACCCGACCGCCGGCTCGTTCCGCAAAATTAGCTTACCACGGTCCAAGGCTGTCCGAGTCCCCGATGCATTTTGGCCCCGATTACCCGGCATCAATTTGCTCTCCGACCAGCCTTCGAATGTCTCATGACCGACCCGCCCCGCCGTTGTCGGACGCCGATCCCACATCGATTCGAAGCCTGCCCGGGAGTTCGCAAACCGCATCGCTTTCCCGATGGGTTGTCCTTGAGCGTCGAGCCACTGCACGTAGTGCCAATCCTTGGCCACATCGATTCCGCCCACCCCCAATCCTTGTGTTTCGAACTCAGCCTGCTTTACACTGTGTTTAGTCATTATCTGTGCCCCCGGAATGGTTGTGGTCTGGCAACTCCAACCGTATCAGAGAGGCTTGAACTGTTAAAATATAAGTTGCGCGTTTTTGCTCATGGATGTATATTTTGAGCATGTCACGCAAGATGGTCAGCATCCATGAAGCCGCCGAGTTCCTTGGGGTTGCGCCGCAAACGCTGCGGCGCTGGGAACGTGAAGGCAAGCTCATTCCCGACGAACGCACACCGGGCGGTCGTCGGCGCTATGACCTGGCGCGGCTGCGGCCAAATCAATTCCATGCGCCCGAAGCGGCGCTTCGCACCATTGCTTACGCCCGCGTCTCCAGTCACGACCAGCAGGATGACCTGGAGCGGCAGAAGCAGGTGCTCGAACGCTACTGTGCCCGGCAGGGCTGGACGTTCGAGGTCATTGCCGATCGGGGATCGGGCATGAACACTCACAAGAAAGGTCTGAAGAAACTGCTTGATGCGGTCATCGACGGACAGGTCGGGCGCTTGGTCATCACGCACAAAGATCGATTGCGGCGCTTCGGTGCGGAACTGGTCTTGGCCATCTGCGAGGCCCAAGGCGTTGAGGTCGTGATCCTCAACCAGGGCGAGGACACAACGTTTGAGGAAGACCTTGCTAAGGATGTGCTGGAGATCATCACCGTGTTCAGCGCCAGGCTGTATGGCAGCCGCTCGCGCAAGAACCCGAAACTGCTGGATGGCGTGAAAAAGGCCGTGGAGGATGCTCAAAGATGATCATCGCCCACAAAATCGCGCTCGATCCAAACAACGTGCAGGCGACGTACTTCGCCAAGGCAGCCGGTACAGCGCGTTTCGCCTCCAACTGGGCACTGGCCGAGTGGACGCGTCAATATGAGGCATGGAAGCAGGACAACAGCCTGCCCAAACCATCGGAAGCCGCATTGCGGCGGCAACTGAACGCCATCAAGCGCGAACAGTTCCCGTGGATGCTTGAGGTCACGAAGAACGCGCCGCAGATGGCGATCATCCAGTTGGGGCAGGCGTTCAAGAACTTCTGTGCAGGCCGTGCCAAGTATCCGAAGTTCCGCAAGAAGGGCGTACATGATCGCTTCACCCTTACCAATGACCAGTTCAGCATCGACGGTTCGCGCATCCGCATCCCCAACCTTGGCGGGGTGCGCATGCGCGAGACGTTGCGCTTTACTGGCAAAATCCTGTCGGCCACCGTCTCCCGTGTGGCAGACAGATGGGTTGTCAGCATCAACGTGGACACCGAAGACCCACCGAGACGCAAGGCTGAAAACCCAGGCATTGTGGGCGTGGATTTGGGTGTCTCGGCGCTGGCAACGCTCTCGACGGGAGAAACCATCCCAGGCCCTAAACCACACAAGGCATGGTTGAACCGCTTGCGCAGACTCTCGCGTAGCCTGTCACGCAAGCAGCAAGGCTCCAGCAATCGCCAGAAGGCCAAAATGAAACTGGCACGGCTTCATGCGCGCATCGCGAACATCCGTTCAGATGCCCTGCACAAGCTCACGTCAGACCTTACGCGCCGGTTCCATACCATCGGCATCGAGGATCTGAACGTGCGCGGGATGCTGGCAAACCGGCATCTGGCCCGTTCTATTGCCGACATGAGTTTTTTCGAGTTCCGGCGGCAGTTGGTGTACAAAGCGGAACGCCGTGGCGGCATGGTAGTGGTTGCTGACCGCTGGTTTCCATCAAGCAAGACCTGTTCTGCGTGTGGAGCCGTGCAAGACACCCTGCCACTGTCGGTTCGGCGGTGGCAGTGCCCGGACTGTGGTGCCTATCACGACCGGGATCTGAATGCGGCCAGGAATCTGGCCACATACGCGGCGAGTTCCGCCGTGTCAGCCTGTGGAGAGGATGGCGCTGGCTTCGGTCGCAAGACCGGAGTGAAACCGGCCTCGATGAAGCAGGAAGTCAGCATTGTTCCTGTTTGAGAAGGAATGAGCAAGTCTGACGGAACAGTTATAGCTTCCCCGGCCAAAAGAGTCGGCATGGTCGATGGGTGGTAGAACCGTTAGCAAATGCCTGCCCTGACACCGACGCCATGCATTAAGCAGCTCAAGAACAGCCCCGTTACGTTGGCGAAGGGGCTTTGGTCTTTTTATTCGCGGGTTGGCGCCCAGGGCGGCAGGACTTAGGTTGCCAATCACGAATATATCCTATAATTTTCCCATGCGTTTCCCAGCAACCCCAACCGCTCAACAAGGGCGGCGGTGCCGGCATATCCCGACATCGACGGGGAAGCTGGCCCTGTCAGTAATGGTGCCATACCCGCTGGCTTGCGGCAGTTTCGCGGCATGAAGAACTGGTAGTCACCATAGGTCACGGAATTCATGGCGGATTCTATGGGAGGACACCCATGATGCGATGGCGCCAAATTACGTCTTTAATATTGGCTTTGGCTTTCACGGCACTAGTTGCCGATGCAGGATACAAGGGAGTCGGCCCCTTGCCCCCGCTAGGGCCCGCCTTCACTCCTATTCGAGGAGTGTGGAGCATGGCGCGCGGCGCCCAACCACCCCATACCCAGCCCCTGACTGTCCCAGGACTGCGGCATCCTGTTTCCGTCGCCTTTTCGAAAAACGGTACCGCCTACATCAAGGCCCGAACCGATCACGATTTATTTTTGGCCATAGGCTACATGCAAGCTAAAAACCGGCTCTTCCAAATGGACTTAATGCGCCGCCAAGGGGAAGGCCTATTGTCTCAAATCATAGGACCAGCCGCTTTAAGTTCTGACAAATTTGAGTTGGAACTGGGACTACTGCGTACGGCGCGCACCAATTGGCTGCTGGACAGTCCACAGACCCGTCAATCCCTACTCGCCTATTCTCGGGGCGTTAATGACGTCATTCAGAATGAAGAGCGCAACGGAACCTTGCCCGTCATGTTTAAACTCTTGGGATACCGCCCGGCCCCCTGGACCCCCGTTGACAGTTTGGTGATACAAGGCGATATGACCCAAGATCTGGATTACACTACCGCCCCCATCGAATACAGTATTTTGAAAAAAAGTCTGGGTAGCCAACGCACCCGCATGTGGATTCCTACGGACGCTCCCAACCCTCAACATCCCTACGATTTGGGACCCTACGCCAAGCGCCCGCTAACCCCCATGCCCAGCGCCATCTCCACCCAAACGAGTTGGGCGCTGACAGGTGGGGTGCCCACCGGATCTCTCACTCCTCTCAACCGAGGGATCAACCGGATCGCCTCATCCACCCCGTCTCTTAGGACGGTCAATAGAGCACTTAACGAGGTGGCTGCCATAACCAACAACTTCCGGCATAGCTTCTCCGACAGCAACAATTGGGCGGTGTCAGGCGCTAAAACCGCCAATGGACAAGCCATGATGGCTGGGGACCCGCACTTGATGCAAACGCTCCCTGCCATCTGGTACCAAATCGCGGGGTCGGCACCCGGCTATAATTTTTCCGGGGTCTCCATCCCCGGAATCCCCATGATTGTTATCGGCCATAACGCCAATATCGCTTGGAGCCTCACGAACGTACAAAATCAAGCAACCTTTATGTACCGCGAAAAAATTCGCCCCCATCACCCAAACCAATACCTTTGGAAGGGTGGGTGGCATACGTTCAAAGTGGTTCGCTATCAAATTCCCGTCAAAGGCAGGAGCAACGGCGCAGGACTCACCGTACGCTTAACCGTCCACGGCCCGATGATGACCCAATCTGGCCAAACCCTTGCCGTCGACTGGGTGGGCGCGCTGCCCTCAGATGATTTGCAAAGTATATTGGACTTGGCCCGGGCGAAAAATTTTTCTCAATTTAAACGGTCTCTTAGCTTTTGGCACGCGCCCAGCCAAAATTTTGTGTATGCGGACAACCACGGCAACATTGGGCTGATTTCGGCCGGGTATTACGCGGAGGTGGCCCATGGAAACCCCGCCGGCATACTCCCCGGTTCCGGCCAGGACGACATTAGTGGCACCATTCCCTATTCCGCCATTCCCCAAGCGTACAACCCACCCAGCGGGCTGGTCTTTTCGGCCAACCAACGGGAGGTTTTGCCCTCCTATCCCTATTACCTGGGCAATACGCTAGATTTCTTTGACCCCGGATACCGGGCCGACACCATTTTCCAAACCTTAATTCACGCCAAACATCTGACGCCCAAAAACTTTGCCCAACTACAAAGCGATATCCAGGACAATTTAGCGCAAAGCATGATACCCCAATTACTGGCAGCTCTTCAGAACCGTCCCTTAAATCCCACGGAAGCAAAAGCGTCCGCCCTATTGCGGGAATGGAACGACTCCATGGGGGTTCGGTCACCTCAGGCAACGATCTGGTGGTACTTTATTAATCAGTATCTTTCCGATACTTTTTTGCCATGGTGGCACTCTCTTCGCGTCCCCATTTCCCAAGATCCGAACTTGGCTCTCACCGCCAATTCCGCAGCAGCGGTACCCCTCATCGAGGATTTGCAAGCCTGGACTGCCAAGGATCCCGGCAACGCGGCCTTCTCATTGCCCAACGGCACCCGCCGCAACGCTCTGCAAGTCATGTCACTGGCGTTTTCCCAAACTATTAGCCTGCTTAGCAAAAAGTTGGGGCCTAACCCACAAAACTGGCAATGGGGGCACGTCCACTTTCGCCACTTCGCCTCGTTGACGCAAATTGCCGCATTGGGCTACGGACCCCGCGGCAGCGGCGGCGACCAATGGACGGTAGACGCGGCCGATAGCGGACTGATGGCCCTGGCCGGTCCAAGCTGGCGCATGATTGTCGCGTGGCAGGGGCCGGGACATCCGCCCATCGCGCAAGGTGTATATCCGGGAGGGCAAAGTGAAAACCCGTTGTCTCCCTGGTATGAAAATCAAATCACCACTTGGTGGTCCGGCCGCTACTATCCCATGCTGTCCGTTAACGCGATGGCGGGCCGGCGAAACATTCCCGTGTGGACACTAAATCCCTAAAGGAGGAAAAAAGACAGATGCCGCGCCCTTTACGACGATCTCCGGCACCCGCCCCAAAAATGCTGTTAACCGTGGGCGTCATTTTAGGAATTCTTGCCGTGTGGCAGGCTTTGGCGGAAGGCTTTTGGCCTGCGCCATTCGCGGTTGGCCTCATTTGGTCTCTTATTATCCCCTATAAGGGATGGCGGTACGGAGGCGGGCTGGCAACGGGGGTGCTCGGTTACGGAGTCGCGTTAGCGGTGCAGGCGGCAACCTGGCCTCTGGGAAAAACGGCGAATGTGGTAGCCTCGATTATGGGATTTGGACATGCGGGGATTATCGTTTGGATCGTGACCTTGACGTGGGGTGCCATTCTTAGCACTGCGGGAGCTTGGCTAGGGCACGCGGTACGAGCATTGCTCACGCCTCGCCAACGCCAATCCCTCTACTCCAAGATGCGCTAATTCCCCAATTATCGTCCAGCGGGCTCTTCATCATGGACGGTCGAGACAACCAGCAAGTCCACGAATTCGGCGTGGGCCAAGACATAGTTTACCGGGTTGTCCGCCCAAAAGGACTGCCAACGAGGTCGGCTTAAAGGCTGGCCCATAATAATTTGGCTTGCCTCATATTCATGCGCCACTTGCACAATGGTTTGACCCACCCCTGCGGGCGTGGCCGTCCGAGTGAGTACGGTGGCGTTAAACTGCGAGCTTAAGGCGCGAATACTTTCTAGATGCTGCTCCTCTCGCGATGACAGGCGTCGTTCGCCGATATTGGTCAGTACCACCAATACCAGCAATTCCGCGGGCAAACGGTCGGCAATGCGCCAGCCTCGCCGGATAAGCTTTTCCGAATGGCGTCGATAATTGACACACACCAACAGCTTATCGCGGGGAACCGTTAGCAAGGCCTTGTCGCGAATGGCGTCGAGGCGGGCGTCTACATCGTCCGCCACCTCCAATAAGGCCAACTCCCGCAGGGCGGAGAGATTTCCTAATTGGAAGAAATGGGTCAACGCGGCTTCAACTTTACTCAGCGCGTAAATTTTCCCTTGGATTAACCGCTCTTGTAGAGTCTCAGGCGGCACATCCACCAGCTTTAATTCCCGGGCCCGATCCACAAACCAGTCGGGAATTCGTTCCCGCACGTTTACGCCGGTAATATGCTCAACCTTGTCGTACAAGCTCTCGAGATGTTGGATATTGACGGTGGTGACCACATCGATACCCGCGTTCAAGAGCTCAATCACGTCCTGATAGCGCTTGCCGTTGGCTCCCGCTTCAGGCACATTGGAATGCGCCAGCTCGTCCACCAACGCCACTTGCGGCTTGCGCCGCTTAACAGCGGCCACGTCCATTTCCGCGTAATCGCGGTCCTGGAAACGCACTACTTTCGCGGGGATAACCTCCAGATCGATGACCTGGGCCTTGGTCTCCTCCCGCCCATGGGTTTCCAGCCAGCCAATAACCACGTCGACACCCTTGTCACGCACGATATGGGCATCTTGAAGCATTTTATAGGTTTTCCCCACTCCGGGCGCCGAACCAATGTAGATGGTTAACCGCCCGGGATGATTAGCCGCGTCTAGCGCTTCATCCATTCAATACCCCGCCTTGCCCACGAAAAAATAACAATCCTGCTACCCCCATAAAAACTCCCAGTAATCGCCGCCCATCGCGTTATAAGGACGAAGGACCGCCTTCGGCGGCTTCTGACGAATCCATCCATTTGGGCCGTTCGCGCCAGCCCACAATGCGTAAATCAATAAAGCGCAGATTGCGCAACAGGTAAGAGACCGGATCACCCGT
>JAJYTS010000092.1 GCA_021792935.1 Bacillota bacterium
AGCGCCGCCGTAATGGCTACAGTGTCATGACGCGCCCAAGGTCCGAACTCAAGGCGATGATCGCACGCGGAGAGGAGATCACATGCCGTTGATTCCATTGCTTTCTCTGCTTAAGTTAATGGCATTCACTGCAGTCACCGGTTCGTTCGTTGGCAAATGAGAAATTGACAAATCCGTCAAGGTTAAAGCGGAAATTTCCTCCGCCAACGTGAATTGGCGGAAAGTTTTGCCTTAGCTCGAAGGCTTTCTTTAGATCAATGCGCTCCCGATTGAGAAAATTACCCAACGGAATTAAGTGCACGACGACGCGGTGGGGTGAGGATAATTTTACGGGGGTTTCGTCGGCGAGGATTTCCTTTTTTGCGTCATCGGTTTGGTCGGGCAGTTTCATTTTGTACTCAAGGGTTTTGGCTTCGGCATGTTTTTCGGTGACGAGCGCTTCGATGTCGGCTTTGGTGATTTGTTCGGTGGGTTTCACGATCATGGTGGTTCCTTTCATTTGGGGACGCGGGTGTCCTCACCCGCCATAAAATTAAGAACTTTCATTTTACGGGCGGGTGGGGATCCCGATGTCGATCGGGACGCTCCCAGGGGTGCGGGTGGGGACACCCGCGGTCCCAGTTACGCTTTTGCCGATCGTGATGGCTTCTTTGGCGAGTTTCAGAGTTTGCTCCCATTCCGCTACGGAGCGTTCGCGCGGGTTCTGTCCAAAGGGTGGCTCTTTAGCATCTTCGATAACTGAAAAAATCAACGCATAGAATTTGGCGATTTCTCCTGCCAAATCGGGGGGCAGATACCCAAGTTTGTCGGCGTTTGTTTTGTATACGAGAAAACTGTGATCGCTCGTTGAAACGACGACGGAGAATGGTTGGTTTGGCACCTTTCTTTCTGCGATAAGGCGCTCAATGAAAGGGATGTAGCGTCTGGCCTCCAGGATTTCCAAGGTGGCTGCAATTTCAGCGAGCAGCGAGCATTTGATGGCCTGTGCTGTTTTCCGGTGTTGGTACATTTGGGCAGCGATTCCACCGGCGATGGCTAATATGCCGCCGATGATTACGGAAATGATATTCATCAACATTAGGTGGCCTCCGAAATTGCATTGCCTGCGGCTGGAATGGCACCTCCACTGCCGCCGAGCAATCCGGGCTTGCGGAGTGCCATTGATATCGCCAAGGCGGTCATTCCAAGAATGTAGCGGGCCTCTTCGCGTTCATAGTCACCACCGTGGTGTGCCTGGTGCGTTGTGTGCCGCGTCGCCGCCCAACACAGAGCCAGGCGGTCCGTGATCGACATTTTCTCCCGGTGACCCCTTTCCGAAAGCTTTTTCCAGTCCGGTGGTTTGATCCCGATGTCGTCTGCTGCGGCCTCAAGTGCCTCCCGGCATTTTGCGACGGTCGTTGCGTACTCGGCTCGGGTGAACGCCGCGCTTGCTGCCTGAAAATGGGAAACGGCTCTGGATTCTACCGCAGGGGTTTGCGGCTTGGGGAACGGAACTTCGAATAACATTGATCGCCCATATCCGGCACCGTCGAGCAGTTTGATCCATTCGCTTTGTGGGGCTATGTATTGGAGGTCTTCCTCGATGTGCGTTGGCGCGTAGAAATTGTTTTCGAATCTGCAAAGCGGCACGGATCGCTGCAACGGGCTTTCCGCAGATTGCGGTTCCTGCGGTTTTCCGGGTGCTTGCATCAGGGCGTTAGCTGTCGCATGCAGCTTGATACCCAAGTGGAGGTCGGCACCCGCTCGCGCATCCTCGATTCGCTGCATCGCCTCTTGTGAGATTGCGACAGCAAAGTGTAGCCACGTCTGTGTTCTATGTTTTGCACCAGGGTTGGCCACATTGAGGAATGACTGCCCCACTGGGACGGCGGTACCGAGTTCGAGGTTGCAGGCCCGGACTGTCGACCGAAGGTCGGTGATGTAAAAAACTGCAGAGTCGTGGGGAAGCGCTGAGAACTCCGTAAATATGTCGAGGAAATAATTTTCGGTGCCAGCACGCAGTGCAACACGTTGGATTTTTGGTTCTGCAACGATGTAGGAGTGGTAACAGAATGACATTACGTAACCTCCGAGATATGTTTTTCCGTGGCCGAAGCGGCAAGTTCGCCGGATAAGAGTTTTGGGAGAAGGACGTCGCGAAGGGTGACAACGCACCTTAGTTCCTCACGGCAGTTGTTCACCTGCCGGAGCACCGTAGCAGTCGTTACCTCAAACTGTTCCAGTATTGCCCGTGGTGGTAGTAGCTGTTTACTCGTGTACGCGATGTTGCGGTTCAGCCCTGGCACTGCCGAGTCGGCACCCAGTGATGCGAGGTCTTGTTCCCGCAGGGCGTGGAACAGAAAGTGCAGGCAGCCCTCGAATTCTTTGCGTGGCACAGCGTAGAACGCCGTGTCTATGGCGAAGAAATCGGTGTATGACCATATGACAACGCCGGGGTTTCCCTTTCTTCCAACGACAATTCCCGGTCCACGGGAGATCGGTTGCGAGTGCCATCCGATCTGTCCGTTCGACCCGAAGACCGGCACAGTGCCCTGTTGTCGCGCCTCCGCCCGTAGCGCTCTTCCGTAGGCAAGCTCAAGCAATTCTCCAAGTACTCTACACTTACTCCGACCGGCATGGTCAATCCCGGCGCTTCCGTAGGCAAGCTCAAGCAATTCTCCAAGTACTCCAATCCCCCACCCCTTGGGGATCAACCCCAGTTCGGAATTTTGGAATTCGGCGGGGAACAAGGCGTCCGCATCCTCACCGCCGGCCCGCCGACCATGTGAGGATCGCTTTCTTTCCATATTTCTTTTTACGGGATCGAAATCAATGAACCAGGATTTGAAGATGGCGCGGGCCATGGCTTCGAGGGTTTCGTTCATCCGGCGATTAAGTTCAATTTTATCGTCGAGCGTGCCGAGGATATGGGCAATGCGCTTTTGGATGGGGAGCGGCGGAAGGGGAAACGCAAACTTTTCCACAAAATTCCACTTTGCGCGGGGCATTTTTGTCCCCTCGGCCCCGCGGGTTGCCACATCGATGAATTCTTGTGACGCAAGGCGGTAGAACAGAAAGCGCTGATCTGTTCCAGATTTCGCCCGGACCACCCAGATATCGGTTGAGGATACTCCGTCAAATGGTGCAATCGCTACCTTTCGAAAATAAGGTCGGAGTTTACCGAATAGTATATCGCCAGCCTCGAACCGTGATTTCGCGCTTGCGACCGCGGTGCCATCGCCAACCGACGTTATCGCGAGGCTGCCTTCCCCTATGTGCTCAAGTCCAATATATTCTTCCCCCTTGCAGGAGTCGGGTGTAACTGTGTTCCGCACGACTTCGGCGCACTCGCCCATTTCCGCAATCGCCCATCGGGTCTTCATTCTTAGCACCCCCTTTTTGCGAGCCTATCGAAGGCATTGCAATATTGATCGGCGGTCGGAGCGGTACTTCTGGGGGCGGATGGGGATGGCGGTGCCCCTGCAACGGCGGGTGAGGACGCCCGCGCTCCCAAGGAACTCCAGGGCCAATCGCGGGCGGATTTGACTAACCCCGCCTTTACGGGGTTTTCGCGGATATACCGCGCCGCGGCTTCAAAGTGGCGGGTGTTGCGGATGTAGCGGTCCCAGTAATCTTCCTGCCAGAGCTGGCCCTGGCGGCCAAGTTGGCGGTTGATTTCACGGGCGGTGAAGCTCTTGAACCCTTTGATGATATCGGAAAAGGGAAAGCCTTCGCGTGCGGCCATGAGAATGTGGACGTGGTTGGGCATGACGACGTATTCAAATATGTCGTAACGCACGGAGTCAAACCTCAGCCAGGAGTTAATGACTATGTTTGCGATTTCGGGAGCTTTGAGACAGCAGGAGCCGTAGCCACGGTCAAGATGACCTTCGATGCGTTGAAGGTAGGCGGTGTCGCCATCGGGGGTGTCGAGTTCGGCGACTTGACGTTGGAGAAGATTTTGCGGCAGCGAATCGGCAAGGCGATAGGTGATGGTTTGGATTTTGGTTTGGTCATCAAAGTGCGGCAGGTAGCCACGGTGATGCCAGCCTTTACTGGGACCGCGGGTGTCCCCACCCGCATCAGATTGTTTGGGGCCGCGGCTGGCCTCAGCCGCAATGATTTTAGGGATTTTCTTAACGGTTGCGGGTGGGGACACCCGCGGTCCCAGCAAGGCGGACGGAGATTTTGAAAAATATGGCATGGGCTGATCCTGCTTATCTTGTGGTATTGTATGCGGCGGGCCAGCACCCGTCATCAAAATGCGCGGTGGCCTAGCGGCAGTGGATGCCGTCAGCGCCATTTACCGCCCACTGTTGGCGCGGCCCTTTTTGGGACGGTGGTCGGCGAGATCAAGACATTTGTCATATTCGGACCTCTCAATGGTAATCCATTCCGTGCCGTTAATTCCTCTCGTGTTTTGGTATGTGGGGCTGGCTGGGAATGCGCAAGCAAGTTTTATCCATCGTTGCTGTTCAAGGGCAATGCTCTTCACTTCGGCCGCGACCTCCGACAGGTCTTGGTCTTGGCTGAATACCAAACCGACATCGTATTTTCGTTCGCGGGCCATCCGCACGATATCCAGCGCGATGCGAATATCAATTCCTTTCTCCTGGCCCACGAGCACTGAAGAAATCTGCCCACCAGTAAGCTTGACGGCCTGGTTGCGGTAACGCAGGGGGCGCGAAAAACAAGCCACGCCACGCCACGCCGCGCCGCCCCATAGCTGCCAATTTTGCCGTCCAAAAATGATTCCAGAACGGATCATCCTGTTGGTTGGGGATGCCAGTATAGAAGTACGTCGCGGTCAGATTCCATCCTTTTGCCGTGCAAATGGACTTCGCCAGCTCTGCCGGATCGTAGTTCGGATAGCCGTGGCCAAAGGCATATTTGGCGGCATAGAAGAGATTTTGGCCGTCAATAAAAGCGATGGTACGCTTGGCAACCGGTTCAACGGGCATCAGAAGCTCCAGTATAAGAAATGTGCGCAAAAAAAAGAACCCCGCCCGAGGCCTCACGGCAGTCAAGCGGGGAGTAAATAATCTCATTAATCCAAACCAGTATACTCATTGTTGTCGCCCCCGTGCAGAAAGTCAAGCGAACTTTAGCGCCGTTCCGAAATTGGGGTGTGTCAATTTTTCCCTGCAACCGCCGAGGTTTGCTGCTGGGGACCTAAATTGAGGGTGTAAACGTGGTTTGTGCAAGGTATCGCGGGTGAGTACACCCGCGATACCGGTCCCGGTGAATGCTCCCAGTGGTCCTCGGTCATTGGTCGTCCTCCCATTACCTCCCCTACCTCCCTGTGCAATCCCCCCGTCGTGTAACCCGAAGCGGTTAACGGGTTGGTCCCCGTCCCATTCCAATCCCGTTCGAAAACCGCCTCAGTCGGGGATATCGCCATGGCATCTCTGAGCAGCGCCCGGGGCGGCGCGACGGACGATGGTAGATCGCCTTTCCGTTCGCCGATGGAAGCACCAGCAAAGAATTCGCTGATCTGGAATGCCAATATTTCGGCATACCATTTTGCTCAGCCACCTGCTATAATTCCTGTCCGCCGGGCGCGTGCGGAGAATAGTAGTTCGCAAGCTGCTGAAAACAGAGAAACAGAGGTCAAGCTGAACTGGCCCGTGCGCCGTACGAACTTGACTTCATGAACGCATAACCAACACAAGGACTTGAGAATGCCACAACTGCCAGCCGCCAAACTAGCCTTGGAAGATGGGACGATATTTTCCGGTTTAGCGTTTGGCGCTTCGATCGCCCGCGCCGGTGAGGTTGTTTTTAACACCTCGCTTAGCGGGTATCAGGAAATTTTGACTGATCCCTCTTACCGGGGACAAATTGTCACCATGACCTGCCCGCAGATCGGCAATTATGGCATTGCCGATAGTTCGGACGAGGAATCTCTACATCCCCAGGTGGAAGGCTTTATCATCAAAGAACTTTCAACCTTGGTAAGCAATTACCGGGCCGTTGAATCACTGCACGACTATCTCCTGCGACACAACGTCCCCGGCATTGCCGGAATTGATACCCGCGCCCTGGTCCGGAAGCTTAGAACGCAGGGAGCCTTAAAGGGTGTTATCTGTACCGATCCCGCCCAGATTTCCGATGACGCCGCTCTGGTGGCCAAAGCCAATGCGTGGAGCGGACTGGTGGGAGTGGATCTGGTGCGGCAGGTCACGCCTGACAAGGTGTATCACTGGGCACAGGATAAGGGGGGCTGGGCCCAAAGATCCGATCATCATGGCACTGCCGATTACCATGTTGTTGCCATTGATTGTGGTGCCAAACGCAATATTCTCCGGAATCTTGCCCAAAGCGGATGCCGCGTAACGGTTGTCCCCGCCACGACTTCCGCGGAGGAAATTCTGGCCCATAAGCCTGATGGTGTATTTGTCAGCAACGGTCCCGGCGACCCGGAACCGATTGCCTACGCCCAGTCCACGCTGAAAAAACTCATCGGCAAAAAGCCCATCTTTGGTATTTGTCTGGGCCACCAGCTTCTGGGCCTGGCGCTGGGTGCCGGCACCTATAAATTAAAATTCGGTCATCGCGGCGGCAACCAGCCGGTACAAAATATCGGCACCGGCAAGGTGGAAATAACATCGCAAAATCATGGCTTTGCCGTGGATGTAGAGTCTCTGCGGCGACACGGCGGCGAACCGACGCATATGAATCTCAATGACCAGACGCTCGAAGGCTTCCGCATGACCTCCGAACCGGTATTTGCTGTGCAATATCACCCCGAAGCCAGCCCCGGCCCACATGACGCAACCTACTTATTTGACTGCTTCGTCAAGATGATCCAAACCGGCAAAAGCCCCACCGCCGAAGAAATGAACACCGCTCAAACCCACCGCAACGCGGTTGTCATCAGCGGATAAATAAGGCGGCGATATTGGCCTTACTTATTTATGGTCCGATTATCGGCATGTGCTTAAGCCGATCGGCGTAGCCGTACCTGCGTCGCAGGGGTTTCTTACCGCCCGGCTGATGATGTCGATTGAAACGTG
>JAJYTS010000093.1 GCA_021792935.1 Bacillota bacterium
TCAGCACTCGATTTACCACAAATCCGGGACATTCTTTCACGGAAACGGGAATCTTACGAATCTCTTCCGCCAGGCGCCGCAGCGTCTCGATGGTATCCGCCTCGGTTTCTTTTCCGGAAATCACCTCAATGAGCTTCATCATGTGGGCCGGAAAGAAAAAATGGAATCCCGCCACGCGGCCAGGCCGCCCCGTGACCGACGCTAACTCGGTGATGCTTAATGCAGAGGTGTTGGACGCAATAATGGCCAGCGGCCCCAAAGCCCGGTCCAAGTCCTGAAATACCCGCTTTTTGACCCGCATATTCTCTGATACCGCCTCAATGGCCAAGGATACGGAGGACAAATCCTCATCCCGGGTGGTATAGCGAATAAGGGCCTGGAGCGATTCCGCGTCACTAGGCGCTAATCGGCCTCGCCCCACCCGCGCCTGAAACAAGTCGGCAATGTGCGCGTGAGCTCTCTCCAACACTCTTTCGTCGACATCTTTCACCACCACCGGAATACCCGCGCTGGCCACCACGTAAGCAATATCGGAACCCATGGTTCCCGCCCCTATTACCGCCACCTGTTTGATATACATGGCCGCACTCCTGTCTTCATAGTGTTCTCAGCATAGCGTCGTTGGGAAATAGTTGTCAATGACAAGTTTTTTCTGAGGCAAGAGCATGGTATGATCGCGTTAAACCGAGCGGGAGGCATATTATGGATAGGGCCGATATACCGGCTTTCGTGCAGCAAATTCAGCATCTATTCCCACGCCTTATGCGATATTTAGAAGCCGAAGCGACCCGGGAACTGATTGGATTGGAAGTAACCCCCGCGCAAATGAACGCCTTGGTGGTGCTGTACGAGCCCAAAAATTTACCCATGGGTGAACTCGCCGAACTGCTGGGTCTTACGGAAAGCGCCGCCACCCGATTGGTCGACCGCCTCTTGCGCATGAACTTGGTTCGCCGTGATCGGGACGAAGTCGACCGTAGGGTGGTTCGAGTCCGACTTTCTTCATATGGCAGGCAATTAGCCGACTTGGTCTTTCAACGCCGGCAAGAGCAGTTCACGCGCTTCGCGCAGCGCTTGACCGCCAGCAACCGGGAATATCTCACCCAAGGGCTCACAGCCCTACTGACGGTATTTCAGGAAATGGAACACGAATCGCGGGAAACGAGCACCGTGGCCAAGGATTCCTAAAGCGCCTTTAGAGGGCTCCCGAAATATCCACACCCTTAGGGCGTCCCGCAACGATTGGGACGCTGACAACGATGACTCTTAATCGATAGCCAGAATAAGGCACTTGAGATATCGCGACTCGGGAAGAGCGGGAAGGATAGGGTGATCGGGGCTTTGTCCCAGCACTTCTACGATGCGCGCTTGCCGATGGGAGTCGTGGGCACAGCTTTGTATGACGCTGATAAAATCAGCCTCCGACAGATGATATGAACAACTGGCGGTGGCCAAAAACCCGCCCGGCCGAATCAGCTTCATTGCCCGCAAGTTAATTTCTTTATACCCTTTTATTGCTTGCGACAGACTTTGTTTGGACTTGGTAAAAGCCGGCGGATCCAGGATGCCCAAATCATAGTGGGGACCTTGATCACTTTCTCTTCTAAGCCAGTCAAAGGCATTCTCCACCACAAAATCCACGGTCGGAGAAAGATTGTTTGATAAGGCATTCTGCTGGGCCCGAGCAATCGCTTCCGGGTCAACATCGACACCAACCACCGACCGCGCGCCGTGAGCCGCGCATATGAGGCCAAACGCCCCAGTGTGGCAAAAGGCGTCAAAAACCTGGCGCCCCGGAGCCAATTGGGCCACCCGTCCCCGATTAACGTATTGATCGAGAAAATGGCCCGTTTTCTGACCACGAACCAAATTCACCCCTAAACTCACACCATGCTCATGAATTTCCACTTCCGGAATGAGTTGCCCCCACAATACGCGATCTTCCCGGGGAAGCCCTTCGCGATCTCGTACCCGCAAGTCCCCTTGTTCGTAGATGCCTTCCGGTTGAAACACTTCCACCAAGGCATCAACAATGGCATCCATGAAGGGCAGGAGCCCCAAGCTTCCCACCTGCACCATCAACATCGGCCCATATTTATCCACAATCAACCCGGGGATGCCATCCGCCTCCGAGTGAATGACCCGATAGGCATCGCGTCCGGGCGCCAGCAGCGTTCGCCACTTGGCGGCGGCCTTCACACGCTCACGAAAGAGATCGCTATCCACCACGGCGCCGGCGCCAAAGGCGACCATACGCACGGCAATCATCGACCGGGGATTAAAAAAGCCCTGTCCCAGCACCCGGCCCTGACGCGTCTTGAGGACTACGACGGAACCCGGCTCGGCCTCCCAGGGCTCCAACTCGGTGCGATACACCCAGGGGGATCCTTTCAAAACCCGATGGGGACCCTCTTTCAACAACACCAAACTATGATCCATCACACCGACCATCCATTCCTTCAATGTATAATCCCATCAGCGCAACCCCAGCCTTAAGCGAAGGTTGGCACATTGCCTTGTTGAATGCGGGTCTGGGCCGTCCTCAAACGCTCAACTACCAGTTCCCGACCCAACAACTCCACAATCTCAAAGAGCCCTGGTCCCACCGTTCGTCCCGTCAGAGCAAGCCGGGTGGGATGAATCAATGCCGCCCGCTTAACCCCTAATGACTCGCTCAAGGCGTCATAAGCTCCCACGAGGGAGTCATGATTCCATTCCGGCAATGCCGCCAAGTGTTCGGCAAGAAGCTCCAGCCGCTGCGCCGCTCCTTCCCCGAAATGCTTGGCCACACCCTTGGCTTCATAAGACTCTGGCGCTTCATAGAAAAAGCGCATTTGCTGGGCCAGTTGCACCAGGGTAAAGGCCCGCTCCCGAGAGACATCCACGACCGCCTCAAATTCGGGTTGCGGCTTTAGCGCATAGTTAATAAAAGGACGCGCCATTTCCGCAATCTCCGACACCGATAGGCGGGTCATATATTGATGGCTCATCCACTCCAGCTTTTTTTGGTCATAAATAGCCGCCGTATGCTGCACCCGCTTCAGGCTAAACTGTGCAACCGCCTCCTCAAGAGTCAGCAATTCCTGCCCATCGGGTGACGACCAACCCAGCAGCAGCAAATAGTTGGCCAGAGCCGGAAGAATAATGCCCTGGTCGCGGTACTCTTCGACGGAAGTGGCGCCATGGCGCTTGGAGAGTTTGCTGCGGTCTGGGGCCAAAATCATGGGCAGATGAGCAAACTGAGGCACCGCGAACCCCAGGGCGTCCATGACAAACAACTGCTTTGGGGTATTGGGGAGATGCTCCTCGCCGCGAATGACATGGGTGATAGCCATATCATGATCATCGATGGCTACGGCGAAATTATACACGGGGGTATAGTCGGGCTTCATAATGACAAAGTCATCAAAAATCCGATTCTCAAACCGAACTTCGCCCCGAATAATGTCGTGAACCACGGTCTCGCCTTCTAAAGGAACCTTAAGCCGCACCACCGAGCGTTGGTCCGCGCGGATCTTGACTTCCTCCGCGGATAGCGAACGGCAGCGTCCGCTATAGCGGGGCGGTAGCCCTTGCGCTTGGCGCCCCCGCCTTTCTTCTTCCAATTCCTCGGGCGTGCAAAAACAGCGATAGGCGTGACCTTCAGCCAACAGCATATCGGCCGCCTGGCGGTGTCGGTGCAAACGCTCCGAGACACGATAGGGTCCATAAGGGGCCCCATCGGTATCGGGTCCCTCATCCCAGAGGGCTCCCACACTTTTAAGCCCCCGCATCATAGCTTCTTCCGATCCGGGAATTTTGCGGGACTGATCAGTATCTTCCACCCGCAATACAAACTTACCGCCCATATGACGGGCAAATAAATAATTAAATAAAGCCGTCCGGGCTCCGCCAATATGCAGCGTCCCAGTAGGGCTTGGAGCATAACGCACCCTAACCACGAAAATTTCCTGCCTCCTAAAATACCCCTCGATGTATCAACGTGAGCGGGGACTGATTGGCCCAGATTAGACGCGAAACCGCAATCCAGCAGTTTTAGCAAATTGCGCCGCCCAATCATTCATACCAACGCGTGCTTCTTAGCCCTCATCGTTCAAAGTGTAGCTGAGGGATATCCGAGAATCAAGGATGGCTTCCCTTAGAGAATGAGCACGCGCACCGCCACCAACAGAAGAAATCCAGGGGCTCCGAGAATGCCTATGGTGGCGCCCGTGACGGGATTTAGCCCAATCCCCCAGCCGTGATGGATAAAGAGGGCATTCCAAGCCCACAAGGCTGCTAAACCGATAATCCCGCTCATCCCCACCCGCAAAAGCCATTTGACGGGCGAATCAAACACGCGCACCACCACATAAAGCAACGCCGCCATAAACACCACGGCCAAAAAGTCTCTTGGCGCCACGCCTATCGCCCCCCTTCTTTTCTTTATGACGGGGGGGACGAGTCTAGAAATAGGCGTAGGCCTTCAACCAGGATTAAATGTCTTGGCGCCCTTCCAACGATTTGGCCAGCGTCATTTCATCCGTGTAATCCAAATCGCCGCCCATGGGCAAACCCCGGGCGATGCGGGTGACCTTAAACCCCATGGGCTTTAACAATCGCGCCAAGTATAGGGCGGTGGCCTCGCCCTCTAAGCTGGAACTGGTAGCCAAAACAATTTCACGAGGCGCCGCCGCGTTGATGCGGTTAATGAGCTCCCGCACCTTAAGGTCATCC
Organism: Bacillota bacterium; assembly: GCA_021792935.1. Taxonomy (GTDB): domain Bacteria; phylum Bacillota; class Sulfobacillia; order Sulfobacillales; family Sulfobacillaceae; genus Sulfobacillus_B. Next base: position 4,717 of record JAJYTS010000093.1, read on the forward strand.
GGGCCCACTCCTTCCATGGGCGAGATAGCTCCATGCAAAACGTGGTAGCGCCCTTTGAATTCGCGGGTCTTCTCCATCGCCACCACATCCTTCGGGTGTTCCACCACCATCACCCAGGCGGCATCGCGGGACGGATTGCGGCAAATGGCGCAGGGATCGCTATCCGTGAAATTAAAGCATTCGGAGCAATAGCGGATGTGGCTTCGCGCATTCACGATGGCGTTGGCCAACAATTCCGCTTCTCCTTTAGGCATGTTCAGCAAGAAAAATGCCAGCCGTTGGGCCGTCTTGGGCCCCACCCCAGGCAGCTTGGCCAATTCCTCTACCAAATCCTGAATGGGTTGCGGGTATAACATTAAAACAATCCCGGCATCCCTGGAATGTTCATACCACCCGTTACCCGGCCCATGCGATCTTGCGCCAGTTGCTGCGCCTTAGACTGCCCTTCCCGCACGGCAGCCAAAATGAGGTCTTGCAGCATTTCCACGTCATTGGGATCAACAGCTTCCGGGGCAATGTGAATCGCCTGTATTTCCCCGTGTCCGTTAAAGACGGCTTTGACCACCCCGCCCGACTCCGCTTCCACCTTCTCGTTCTTTAAATCGTCTTGAATCCGCACCATATCTTCTTGCATCTTCTGCAATTGCTTCATCATTTTCTGCATATTTTGCGGGTTCATGCCCATTTAACGCCATCCTCCCTTACTCCTGATCAAACCCGATTAACGGCACATTTTGCCCGAACCATTCCCGCACCGACTCGACTAACGTAGGTGCGGCGGAAGACGGCTCCCCCTGGGGGGCAGCATTGTCCGGCCCCGCATCCACGAAGCGAAATCGCGCTTCGGCGCCAAAGACCGCCTTGACGGCCCGTTCCACAATTTCCCGATTGTTGGCTTGGTCCATCAGCTGGCGATGGGCAGGAAATTGAAAAGCAATGGTCAGCATACCATCAGGCGCGAGCGATCCCGAACTTTTTTCGAATAACGCATAGGTGCTGGGTCGTTCCCGCCGCACTATTTCCAGCACCTGTTGAAACCCTTCTTTTGGGAGAGAGCCCTCGGGAACAATCTCAACGATCGGCGCCTCCGCAACACCTTCAGAGACAACTTCCATGCGTTCCGGCTTGCCTGGTGCTACCTTGGGAACTTTGAGACTTTGCTGGATTTTTAAGCAGGCCAACTCCACCGCCAGGTCGGGAGGAAAACCCCCGCGCAATCGCGCTTCCGCCTGCGCTAATTGGTCGGCGGCATCAATCCACCATTCCGGGGCAATGTCGGGAGGCAGCGTCTGGGCAATTTCCTGGATGGCTTCACGCCGATATGGGGGAAACAAATTGCCCCCGGCAGTACGAAACAGCAGCACATCACGGAAAAGCCGCGCCAGATCTCGCAAAACCAGCTTTTCATCCAATCCCTGATGCCGCAACTGGGTCAACACCATGATTAAGCTCTCAATACCGGCGGAAAGAGACGCCGCCAATTGCCGCATGGAGTCCAGTCCCACCATCCCGGCCACACGGGTCGCGGCTTCGGCGGTCACTCCTCCCTCCGCGGCCGCCACCTGATCCAAAAGGCTCAAAGCGTCACGCATGGCGCCATCGGCCGCCTCGGCCAACAGCTCCAGCGCTTCCATTTCCACCGGGATATGCTCCTGCTCGGCCACGAACCGCAGCCGCTCCACAATGAGCGGGATATTAAACCGTTTAAACTCATAGCGCTGACAGCGAGACAAAACCGTCACCGGAAGTTTGTGGGCCTCGGTCGTCGCCAACACGAAAAGCGCGTGGGCGGGAGGCTCCTCCAACGTCTTCAAAAAGGCATTAAATGCTTCCGTGGTTAGCATGTGGGCTTCGTCAATTATATAAACCTTATAGCGGCTCATGGCGGTTTGAAGAGTTATCCGCTCTTTGATGTCGCGAATCTCATCAATGCCGCGGTTGGAGGCGGCGTCAATTTCAATCACGTCGAGATGTTGGCCGCTTTCAATGTCGCGACAAGATGGGCACTCCAAACAGGGGTCGCCATCGTCTCGCAAATTCTCGCAGTTAACCGCCTTGGCCAATATCCTGGCCACGCTGGTTTTTCCCGTTCCTCGGGGCCCGGAAAACACGTAGGCATGGGTTATCCGACCCTGCCGCACCGCTTCCCGCAACGTGTCGACGGTCCGCGACTGCCCCTGCACCTCGCTGAAACCGG
>JAJYTS010000008.1 GCA_021792935.1 Bacillota bacterium
CCTGATTGTCAAATGGGGGAGGAACTCCCGATGTGTCATTCGGCAATCGAATCGCGCGACCCTATGAGCACGTCACGGTGGTGGCGAATTTCCGAAATGCCCGGTCGGACATTTCCAAAACGGCTGGTCAGTTATTTCCGAACGGAGTGGCGAGGACTTTCCGAAACAGGTGGTTGAACCTTAGCGAAATACGCAAGTGTCACTCGCGGGTCGTTAATGCACATTCGAGCCGGTTAGTGCAATAAGCTAGCGGAGACTCACTGTTGTCGTATGGTTCGGCTGCGACGCGACCACCAGATGGTTATAGTAATCTTGTCGCGAAGGTAAGGCGTGAGAGCCGTCACTCTTGAATAAACGACAATAGAACTGGGGCAGGGCGTTCGACTTGGGTTTACTTATCGGATTTGAACACCCCGCGAATATAGTGACCTAGTAGCTGATCAGGACGATCGGCGAATAGGTACTTTACTACCACTCCTAGCAACGTACTTACTTGAGCAAATACTCCCGCGAAAAATACCGAGGCCACCCATTGATGAAGCACTAACCGATTTTGCCCCATCCGAATTAAGACAATGTTCGCGACCAGCACTTCTGCGCCAAATATCCCTAGAAGCACCCATCCGAACACTTTGCGAAGATTTCGTTCTTCAGTAGTTTGAGTTTTCCATTCACCGAGAAGGTCTTCAAGAAGGCGGTCCTCCGTGGCCATCCGATGGCGGTACTGCTCAACCTCAATATCTTTCGTAGAGGTTTCTACAACCTCTGATCGCAAGTCTTCTGGCGCACGAGACGGGTCTGCCCCCTGATGCTCCGTCTTATCGCCCGCTTCTTCGGGGCTCACCGGACAGTCTTAACGCGCCAGTTGATGAGTTCCTCAGGAACAAGAAACATCCGCGCGAGATCTGCGTGCGAATTTGTGACACGAAGAGATCGTACCCAAGGGTGAGGCATTAGAATTGACAGGGCAAATTCATTAGCCTGGCGCTCCATAGGATGTTGGGCGTTCTGGCCCAAAGTGTCGTCGTTATCAGCAAAACCTGCATGAGCAACTCTCCGTGGATTTAGGTGCAAGAAATAATGGCCCAGTTCATGGGCAATGGCAAAACGTTGCCTCTCGTCAGATGCATCACGATTAACGTAAATTTGATATTGGCCCTCATCTTCGAAAATCATAGAAGACAAAGTCGGGGTCTTAAATCGGGTTTCTCGAACCTTGATGCCAAGGTTGTCACAGAGAAAGACAATCGGCACAGGGGGCTCACCTATTTCGTTTTCGAAAAGGATGTCCCATACCAAACGTTCTATTGTCGATTGTGAGTTGGTTTCATGTGCAATCATATTAATCACGCCGTTCCTTTGCTTCGGAAAAAACAACAATTGAAATGGCACCAGATTACCTCCATTCTAAGAAAGTCGTTCCTACAATGTCAATCTTCCCCATCTGAGCCCCCCTAAACAAAAGGACTACTGCTAAGTGTCCACTCGGAATTCTTGCGCGCAGCGGTCTTAAGTCCAAAGTACAGAACACCCGACACCGTATCTTATGAGTGATTCCATAAGCGAGAGACCAGGCTCCATGGCGGTCTTGCCAATCGGTATCATCTCTGTTCACAGAAAAGGAACTTTCTAGGCAATCCCGGTTTTGTGCGCCTGTTGTCTCCGCGGGAACAGGAAGCCGTCCACTTGCGGTACCTCCACGGCTGGCCCGCTGCCGAAATCGCCGTCTGTCAGGGTTCCCCGGCCAGCACCGTGCGGTGGCGGCTAAAACAAGCATTGAGGAAACTCCGAAACCAGTGGGAGGAGGCAAACAGCAATACGTGAAACCTCACACAGCCCAGCAGAAGTTCGGTGCGCGTTCTGCACCAAAACGCCCGACGAGGTCCAGCACATGGTGGCCGGACCTGGAGTGTACATTTGTGATCGATGTGTGGACGCGGGCGCAAAAATCATTGCGGATCATCGGGCCGGGAACTCGCAGGAGTGACTCGCAGAGAATCGCCTTGGGCGTACGCGGACTAGGTGTATACCGTTACTAGCGGGACCTAAATAGATGTATGATGTAAACTGGATGTGCGCCAATAGGGTAACCGTAAGTGAGGCGCATGGTGAGACAATCGGGCGCGCATTCAGCTGCTCGGGACATCTCAAGGAGGCATTCGCATGACTCTACGACGTCATCGAATCATCGTTCTTCTTCTGACGGTGGGAGTTGTAGGGTTTGGGATCGTCATCGGCGTAAAAGGCCAGATGGCTCGTCAACGGCGGTATCAAGCGGCGCAAATGAGTCCCCTGACGAATGATGCGGTTCGGCTTGTGTCGTTTAAGAATGCGTACGTGGGTGATGCGGCCAACGACTACAATTTGAGTACACAACTGCCCTTGGGCGATGTGCCGCATACCATCGCGATCGATCCGACACAGCGGAGTCTCGAGATTCATTACCAGCAATCCATGGGGACCCTTGGTATCCAAACCATGGAATCCAGCCTGGTCTACAACGCAACGGCCAACTTTGCGTTGATCGGCAACCTGAACAGTCTCACGTTTGTATTCCCGGGGACTTCCTTCCACACGACGCGAGTTCAGCTGCAATCGTGGTACGGAGGGGTGCCGACGCTCTCTAGCCGGTCATCGTGGAATCGCGAGGTTCAGCAGAAGCTGTCTCACCCGCGCTACGTGAGGGGGGTCTTCGCGAAACTTTTCGACCGAACCGCACTAGCACGTGCCCTCAATCCATCGTTGTAACTCCCGATGAATAAGGTCTCCATTACGGAGCTGTTCGCGGGAATTTCCAACCTCTGAAGGATGCACAACATGGCAGCCTAGAACATCCTTCCCACTTACGGCCGAAGACGGCGACTTGTCCTAAACAATGGGAAAATTCAACCATGTTTTGCATATAGCCAAATATTCTTGTCAGATTACTAATTCTTCTTGTCAGCCAGCAGCGGAATATGGTGTCTCGCCCTGCTGATTCGAAGAGATGGTCCGTGTCACAACGATGATGACCACGGAGGTGGAAGGCGTGGCTAGCTTCAAAGGACGGCACCACCTGGGAACGCGCGAAGGCAAGAGCACACCAGAGAGGTGTGCTCATTGGTCAATGTACCCCGTCGCCTATTCGTGGAGAGTGCAACCCGCAATCACACATAGCCAAACCGTCCAACGCAAAACCCTTAAATTGCGCTAAAATCCCGAGGTGTGGACGCCAGATCTTGGAATCCCGCGACACATCGGTGACCCAGGCATGCGTTAGTCGTTTCTGCCTTCCAAGTATGGGTGCAACAGTGCATAAATCGCTTTAAAGTTAGGTGTATCCAAACCACGTGCGCGACCCAGTTCAACTAGCGCTCCCTGCAAGGCCTCCAGTTCCAGCGGCATACCCTTTTCCAAGTCACGATGCATGGATGAGGTCATGGTGGCGGAAAGCGACGCAAAGCGATTCAATAGGATATCGGGGAAATCGTCGGGGATTCCTGGTTCATATGCTTTGGCAACGGCGAACCCTTCCCGCACCATATCCCGAAAAAATGCCGATGAAACCGGATCCTCCCGCAAGGGCCCAACCGGCAATCGTGCCGCCGTGGTGATGGCGCTCAAAGTGGTCAGGAATATGTATTTGGTCCACAGATCAGCCATAATGTTCGGGCGTGGGCCGCCAGGTATCGCTGCCCTTTCCAACCATGATGCGACGTCATCGACAAGACCACTTTGTGTCGAGTGAAGTGGACCAAAAAGAACGTCTTGCATGGGACTGGTTTGAAGAATATCCCCCTCGGGGCTTAAGGTCGCCTCAACATAGCAGCATCCTCCCCAAACGGCATCTTTACCCAACGCTTCAATTAACCGATCAACATGTTGTACTCCATTAAGGAGAGGGATGACCTTCGCGCCTTTTTTTACAAGATGTGCTAATTGCGGTAGAGTCTCCTGCAAGTGATAATTTTTAACGGCTAGCATCACTATGGTAGGATCCGCAATGGCGTCGACCGAGGTCGCCAGGGTCGGTTTAATAACAAAGTCTCCATGAACACTAGACACACGCAAGCCGCGCTGGGATAACGTGGCAAATCGCCCTTCACGCACCAAGAATGTTACGGGGGCGCCCGCCTGCGCCAGCTTTCCGCCAAAGTATCCGCCGACCGCTCCCGCTCCCACCACCACGAAATGCATCGAAATCCTCCTTTACCGTCCGATTATATCGGACGCTATTTAAATGATACCAAGTTAGGGGCTGCCACGCCCTCCTTCTTTCTAAGTAATCAGATCCGAGCAGGGCTTTTACCGTTTTGTCGTTGGTCCAATATAGTCGGTGACCCGCCCGGGACTTCCAACGCACAACGATATTGGTGGGCTGGGTGTCGGTGCAGAAGCAACGAGTGCCCTGGAGGAACCGCCACGGCGGTCCTTGGACTGGTGATAGTCTCGCTCGTGACAGTCGATAGTTGGATGGATCGGCCGGCAGTTATGATTGCTGCCATGTGCGGCAATCATCACGACCCGGACGCGATGAACATAAAGTGTTTCACATTGCCGGAGAGAAATGAGCCGCTGAACCATCAAGAATCCGTAGCCCTTTCTGCCAAGGATGTTTTTCGCCACGGCAGACTTTTGCGGTAGATCATTTACTCTCCGAAAGACGCCAACAGCCGGTACAAATCGCGATTGCACTCAAAGCCAATCCCTGGGGCGTCGGGCAAGCGCACGTATCCCTGTTCTATGGCATGCTTATCGGCAAATCCCCCAAATGGCCGAAATACGCCAGGATATGACTCGTTGCCGCCTAGGCCTAATCCGGCGGCCAAATGTAGTGACATGAGGTGGCCACCATGTGGAATGACCCGCCGGGGCGACCATCCGTGATCCGCTAGCATGTCTAATACGCGAAGATACTCCACCAGACCGTAACTTAAGGCACAGTCAAACTGCAAAAAGTCCTTATGGGGGCGAAGACCGCCATAACGGATGAGGTTGCGGGCATCTTGCATGGAAAAAAGGTTTTCTCCTGTCGCCAAAGGATGGGGATAGTAGTCCGCTAAAGCGGATTGCAAGGCAAAGTCAAGCGGATCCCCGGCCTCCTCGTACCAAAATAGATTGTAAGGCATTAACGCGTCGGCATAGGCCATGGCGTCCCTCAGATCGAAGCGGCCATTGGCATCCACCGCCAGACACCGCCCGTCTTTCACAATTTTTAACACGGCTTCGATGCGGCGCAAATCCTCGGACAAAGGCGCACCGCCAATCTTCATTTTGACCTTGGTGTAACCGCTATCGAGATAGCCCTGCATTTCCGCTTGCAACCCCGCCGTATCTTTGCCTGGCTGATAGTAGCCACCCGCCGCGTAGACAAAGACGGTGCTGTCAAACTGCCCGTCCCGGTATTGATCGGCCAGCAGGCGGTATAGAGGCTTTTCCGCAATTTTTCCCACAATATCCCACAAGGCCATATCAAGGACTCCCACCGCCACCGATCGCTCGCCATGCCCACCCGGCTTTTCGCCAGCCATTAACACGTCCCATATTTTGTGAGGGTCGAAATTATCTCCCGCGTCAGTCAGCAGCGACTCTGGGGAGGCGTTCATCATGCGCGGAATAAAGCGTTCGCGCATAATCCCCCCGACCCCGTAGCGCCCATTGGAGTTAAATCCGTATCCCACCACAGGCCTACCCTCACGGACCACATCCGTGACAATGGCCACCACCGATGCTGTCATATTGCGAAAACTTATATACGCATTTGCGATCTCCGACTGGATGGGAACAGTTTGTTCGTTTATTGAAAGGATTCGCATCCGTCCCGTCTCCTCTACCTTAATTCCAGTGTGGCAAGAATCGCCGCTTTTCGCTCAAGATGCCAGCACGGTCAAACACCACCCCATTTCCGGGGGGCACATTCAAAACCGGGAGAAACCATCGGACACGGCCATTCAGCGTTTAGGACGAGGCCGTGACCGGATTGACCAAGGTCCCAAGCCCGTCAATACGCGCCTCGACGGTGTCTCCCTCCCCTATCACGACGGCACCAGGGGTTCCCGTGGTTAGAATGGCGGTGGCGCCAATGGTGGATCCGGTGGTGATGAACTCAACTAATTCCGGCACGCCATAGGTCATTCCGGATACTTGGTTTTGGGCATGGACGCTGCCATTGATAACCGTTCTGACCCATAGGGAATCCAGCTCCGGAAATTCATCTAATGTCGCAATCCAGGGACCAAATGAAAAGAAGCTGTCATAACCCTTAGACCGCGTCAAGAAACGGGGGTTTCTTCGCAGAATATCCTCAGTGGTCATGTCCAGAACCGGCACCACCCCGAATATGACATCCCGCCAGTCCTGTCGGGAGATATCGCGCCCGGTCCTGCCAAAAACCAAAGCCACTTCCGCCTCCGCCGTCGTACGCCGTGACACCCGGGGAATGACAATCGCTTCACCGGACCCAATCACGCTGCTGGCGGGCTTCAAGAAGGTGGCAGGCTCCTCCGGCACCTTTTCATCCAAATCGCCGGCGTGCGCCCGATAGTTAAGACCAATACCGACAATACGTTCCGGATGCCGTAGAGGTGCGGTCACTCGCACCGCCGTTTCCGGCGCGGCTAAGGCATCAAAGCCTAGAGTCTCCACCTCATCGGCAATATAGGGCGCCAACTCCATGCGGATAATATCCTCAAGGAGGGTAGGAAAGGTGCGATTAAACCGTTTGTTGACATCGGCCATCGCGACCACGCGGGCATCTTTCATCATTGCGGCAGACGTTGTCCCATCGTTTTGCCTAATAGTTCCCCAACGCATTTACATTCCCCCTCAGGTCAATTGCGGAATGGTCAATCTCCCATGCTGGCAACGGTTCCTGGGAAAGTTTCTAAACCGGCACCGGCCATGGGTGTGATCTTCCCACGTGTGGGCATTTCCCCCATCGCGGGGGTCAACCCTCCCGAACGACATTGCGTTGGGGTTGCTCGTTGACATATAGCGTAAAGACATCGGGGCGCGCGTAATGGCCTGTCACGTCGAAGTCAAACCGTGCGGCTTCAACCTGCGTCAAATCTAAATCCGCCACTAGCAGACCTTCTTGATGGTACAAAGGTTGGGTCACGTATTCGCCCAACGGATCGACAATGGCACTCCCGCCTCGGCATAATTCATCGGGCGCCTCCGCCAAATCGGGGGAACCAGCCAGGTCATCCGGATAATCCTGCTTGGTCACATATTGATTAGCCCCGATGACAAAGCAGCGGCCCTCACAGGCAATATGCCTGAGCGTCGCCTGCCAAGAGTCACGCGCATCGGCGGTCGGAGCCACATAAAGAGTGACCCCCTTGTCATACATGGCGGCACGGGCCAACGGCATGTAATTCTCCCAACAAATAAGGCCCCCCATCACTCCAAACGGGGTGGAAACCGTCGTCAATGTACTGCCGTCGCCTTCTCCCCAAATCAGCCGTTCGGAAGCGGTGGGCTTCAACTTACGGTGGCGGCCCAACAACTCTCCAGTCGGCCCAAAATATAGCGTTGTACCGTACAAGGTGCCATGACCTCCATGGTCGGCCTGCTCAATCACCCCCATCACCACATAGGCCTTCGCCCGGGCGACAGCCGCCCCCAGACGGTCGATGCTGGAACTGGGAATGCTAACCGCGGAGCGCCAATAACGGCCCCAATCATTGCGCCCTTCTGGGCGGCGGGATCCAATAACGCTACCAAAAGCCATTCCTCGCGGATACCCTGACAAAAAAGCCTCTGGAAACACGGTAAGATTGGCGCCCCGGTCGGCGGCTTCCTCAATATATCGGCAGGCTTTTTCCAAACTTCGTTCCTGGTCCATCAACACAGAAGCCGCTTGCACCACGGCTACCGTAACTCGATCCTGGCTTCTCACAGATAGTCCTCCTCTCCACCTCCATGGCCGCGCTACTTTCAGGAACGTTCCCGACGAGGCTTTCCAAAGCCGGATAAGCACGCATTTTCCCGTTATAACAACCGCCTGCGCCCGGCCAACCCTCTCTATGGGTATTCCCACCGTCTTTCGTTATGCACTCGCGCTTCAACACCTGGCAATGATTCGCAGCATTCCTCTTGGACCCACGCCGCTAGACTTAATGCGTTGGCTGGTTTCTCGATACCAATATCTTTTGCGGGCGGCAGTTTGCCCCATTTGCCAAGAACCTTCAGGCAGGTGCTTTTATGACCTGCCCGAAGGCCTAAAAATGGCCCAATATAGACGCACAAGAAAATTTTCGCGACCCCACCGGCTTTGTTTAGCCACCTCCCTAATCCACGCCGACATTTGCCATTTCCACATATTTCAGATGCCAAGACTGGATAATACTTCTTGATCGTCGTACAAATTTTCACCGCTTCGTTCCATCTTAATATTGCCTTTATCCAAGACATAAAGATGCCGCGACAGTCGCAAAGTGAACCGTGCGTTTTGCTCCGCGATTAAAACCCCAACTCCGCGGCGCAAAAGTTCCCGTATGTGTTCTCCCATCTGCTGAACCACTAGGGGCGCCAGGCCCTCGGTAGGTTCATCAAGGAGTAGAAAGCGCGGGTTGACCAGCAGAGCACGCGCCATTTTCAGCATTTGATTTTGGCCGCCGGATAGAACTCCTGCCTGAACATTCAGGCGCTCCCGCAACCCGGGGAACACCGTCAGCACATCTTCCACCGCCTGCTGCTTATTAACGGAACGCGGCACCGCCATTTGCAAGTTGTCTCGCACGGTGAGCCGTGCGAAGGCGCGACGCCCAGCCGGGACGTAAACAATGCCAGATCGGGCGATGCGATGGGCAGGCTGGCCTAGCAAACTGGTATCCCCAAGAGTTATGTGGCCCGCCACTTTTTCCATAAACCCGGCAATCGACAAAAACGTGGTGGTCTTACCCACGCCGTTGCGGCCCAAAAGAGCTACACATTCGGCTTCCTGCACCGTCAATGAAATCCCCTGAAGAACATGGCTTTGTCCGTAATAAGAATGCAAATCCGTAACCCGCAAGCTCTTGTCGTCACCCATTACGCGTCTTCTCCCCCTAGGTAGGCGCTAATCACCTCAGGATTGGAACGCACCTGGGTTGGTGCGCCGTCGGCTAGCACCCGACCCGAAACGAGTACGGTAATTTGCTGTGCTAGGCCAAACACCACATCCATATCGTGTTCGCTCAAAATAATGGTCAGTTTTAGCTCGCGCCAGATCTTTCGCAACAACTCGACGCTCCGCTGCGTCTCATAAGGCGACATGCCCGCCGTGGGTTCATCCAACAGCAAAATCTTGGGTGATGGCGCCAACGCGATAGCTAGTTCTAGAGCCCGTTGGTCGCCATGCGCCAATATGCCTGCTTGTCGGTTGCGCTGCTCATAAATCCCCACCAGGTCAAGCACTTCGTCCGCCCTTTTCTCTATTCGTTCACCTGCCAGCGCCCAAAATCGTAGAGTCCGTCGCGAAACCCCTAATAGTGCCGTCACCACATTCTCATGGACCGTCATCGAGGGGAAAATATTCGTCGTCTGAAACGCGCGCGTGAGGCCATGCTGGGCAAGCTCGTGCGGACGCTTGCCATTGATGGTGTTGCCCCCTAGATGAATTTCCCCGGCTGTCGCTCGAAGGTTTCCGGTTAAAAGGTTGAACAGGGTGGTTTTGCCCGCGCCATTAGGCCCGATGACCGCTCGAATCTCTCCTTCACTGACGGTCATGTCCACCTGGTCGACAGCCGTAAATGCCCCGAACCGACGTGTAAGCCCATTAACAGTTAATGCTGCGGTCGTTTCTATCACGGCGAACTCCCTTCTCCCGCAACCATCTCGCGTGCTCCTAGACGTCGCCGAATCCAGCCAAACGCGTCAGCGAGACCACCGACAAAGCCTCTAGGATAAACAATGACCAATATCAGTACGGCCGCGCCCACCAACAAAGGCCACTGCACCGTAAATTGCCCCACGTAATTCTGTAAGAACAGATAGATAAAGGAACCAACCGCTGGTCCCAGGTACATCCCCATGCCTCCAAGAACCGCCATCAGCACCGGTTCCCCGGAGGTGGTCCAATCAAGAAGGGAGGGACTAACCTGCTGCTGATAGACCACATAAAGCACCCCAGCCAATCCACAAACTAGCCCGGCAATCACATAAGCCAAAACATGGTGCCAATAAATATGGATGCCGACGGCCTCGGCACGCGTCGGATTCTCCCGTATTGCTTGAAGTGCCATTCCAAAAGACGACCGACGCACCCAATAAAGCGCGAGCGCGGCGACGGCGGCGACCAGCAATACAAATTCAAAGTTGGCCATGTTTCCCGAAAGGGCGTTAGGAATATTAATGCCAGGAATCCCGGTTTCGCCCCCGGTAAAGTTATAGAGCGCATCGCAGATTTCATAGGCTAGTTGCGAAAATCCTAACGTCAGCAGCGCAAAGTATAGACGCGACGTTCGTAAAGACACAACGGCCACAAACGCCGCCACTAACGCAGCCATAAACGGCGCCGCGATAAATCCCACCCAAAAAGGGACACCATGGGTCCACAATAGCGCGGCGGTATAGGCGCCAAAGCCAAAAAATACCGCCTGCCCAAAGCTCAACAACCCGCTAAACCCGACCAGAAAGTTCGTGGCAACGGCAAACAGGGCATACACGATCATGGTTAGCATCAGAAATTGCAACGAGGCCGACAGCACCAACGGCCCCAACGCCAACACAATAAGAGCTGCCACTGCTACCACGACAATACTAATGTTCCGCGTGCGCCGGGGTGGGGTAACCAGTGTAGTTCGAACGTCTGGTTGCATATTAAAACTCCTCCCGGCCCAAAAGTCCGCGTGGGCGAATGATGAGCACAATCACCATCACGAAGTAGATAGCGGCTTCCGCCATATTGGGAATGTAGGTCGCGCCAAATGACTGCGCCAATCCGATAATAATCGCTCCAATGACGGCGCCATTAACGTTTCCCAGCCCACCAACCACCGCCACCACAAACGACTCCACCAAAATGCTGAGGTCGATACCGGGACCGACCGAGACCTCCGGGGCAATGAGCGCGCCGCCCAACGCCGCCAAAAACGCGCCTATGGCAAAGGCCACGGTATACAACTGCCGCACATTGACTCCGATGGTGGCCAATAGTTCGTGGTCTTCCACCGCGGCCATTAAGGAGCGCCCAATCCCCATGCGATTGGTGAAAACCCATAGCGCGAAGTATATCAATGCGGCCAAGAGAATTAGAAAGAGATAAAAAGCCGGAATCGTCGTAGACCCTAAAGTCACCGCTCCGGAAAGAGAAGCAGGCGTCGGCGGCGACACCGTCGCCGACCCCCACACATCCAACGTCAACTGTTCAAATATCAGCATCAACGCCCATGTTGCTAAAAGTTGCAGCAGGTGCTCCCCGGAATACAATCGGCGCAACACCACGAATTCAACGACAACCCCAACAAGCAGCACTGCCGCCGCCGATAGTAGGAAAGCCCCGATAAAGCCAAACAGATGCTGATCGAACTTATTGAAGGTAATCGCCAACAGATACGCACCGAGCATATAAAACGATCCGTGCGTCATATTGATGACCCGCATCGTCCCAAACACCAGGGTCATGCCGCTAGCGACAATAAACAATATCGCGCCAAGCGAGAGACCCGATAACACTTGCATCAGCAAGATTCCGCCGGACATCCCTACAACTCCTCTACGACCGACTACCAAGCATACTTAACCCCAAGTGTCGCGATCCTTCCCCAGCAATGTCCTAGCGCGTAACCGGGCAAGCTTCCTTAATGTTGTTCCACGAGGCGTTAAAGGTCGGGCTGTAACCAGCGAATCCATATGCCGTGGGCTTCTTGCTAACAACTCCGATATATTCCGGGATCTCAGCCTGATGGTCGCACGACCGGAGCGTGTATTTGCCAAACATGGTGCTGACGGTTTCTCCTGCCATGGCACGGCTCACCTTGGTCGAGTTAAATGAGTGAGCCTTTTCGACCCCTTGCACCCACGCGTCAAAGGCCATGGTGCCTAGCATGGTAAACGACGACGGATAGGTGCCGTATTTCTTGTCATATTGCTTGGCCCATGTTTTCACTTGAGGCGACTTCAGAGTCCACCATCCTCCACGCGCATATCCAACAACCCCAGCTGGTGCGGCGCTTCCCAAGGCCTGAAGGTCGATAGCCCCATATTGGGCGGCAAAATGAGTCTTGTTAAAGAAACCAAATCCCTCGGCTTCCTTCGTAAAGGTGACCAGGTCAGATCCGTAAATACCTCCATACACAGCCTGCGGATGGGCGGCGAGAATGGCACTGATATTGCTGGTAAAGTTGGGAGCACCCAATGCCGGCCATTGTTGGCCCACCAACGTATAGTGCACGTGCAATTTCTTTAACGCGGCCAAAAATCCCTGAACCTCGGCATGACCATAGTTGTAATTCGGGGAAATAGTGTAGATTTTGGTCCAGCCTTCCTTCTTGAAGGCCAATGCTGCCGCCATGGGCTCCATGTCCGTGTTGGGGACCACCGAGTAGAAGTAGGGTGTGTACTCGGAAGTGCGGGTGAATGCCGCGTCGCTGAAGGTGTATGAAATCACGAGCTCATGATAGCGCTTGGCCGCCTGTACCTCGTACGCGCCGCTCGAACTGCTTACCGAGCCAAATAATGCTGCCGCGTGGTCGGTTAGGACCGCCTGCCGGGAAAGGGTGGACGCCAAGTCAGGGTTGCCCTCAGAGTTGAGTAAAATTAGCTTAACTTTCTTCCCTAAGAGCCCTCCATTAGCATTGAGGGAATTTACAGCCAGTTGCAGACCGTTATTCCCCGGAACCCCCAGCGACGCCGTCGGGCCAGACGTGCCTCTAATGGACACAATCGTGACAGTTCCATGGGTGGCACGCGCGCTTGCGCGTGCGCTGGAAGGCGAAGACCATGCGGACAAGACCCCGGCACTCAGCAACGCGACAGCTACCCCAGCACCAACTTTCGCTTTCAAAACCATCGGTTATTCCACCCTTTCGTATGAACATCTTCTCAAATCCAAAGTAACCCTTGCGAAAACCATCCGGCGATATCACGCATGCCTCCTGGTCTTTTTGCACCAACACGCCAACGGTACAGCCCCCCAAAATTCTGAAGTGAGACAAGGTCCGTTGACACTGTGGTTTCAAAGACTCTTGGTGTGAGTGTTACTGGAGCATACTTTTTGGGGTAGTTCCGTCCCCACCCACCACGCGAGGTCTTGTAGTATCTTTGTTGGCGCGATGCGGCGAATGACCATCGCCGTATCCGACGTGCGTTTCGTAGCCGATACAGATCCCCCTAGGGTTTAGCGGGGTTAAACATGGCAGTCGGGCTTGTCCGACAGTACCTCAACAGGCTTGAAAGTGCGGGGACGAATTCACGAAGGCTATCCCGCCCGCAACGACCGATGTCCCTCATACCACGCTTTGGATATTTGATCCCCGGGTGTTTTCCGGAGTGACGTCTAAGACGTCCGCCAAGCGTGCGTAAGCTTGGGCTCGTCCAAAAACATAACGCTCAGCCGCGTGCATGGAACTCCATGGTTTCCAATGTCTGCATACCGCCTACCACCATCTTGTCTGCCAATAGCGAATAAGTCCGTATCCAGCCACAGATATATGTTTTGTCGGCGCTGTTTATGGCCATCACGGTATCTCAAACCGCCATCACACTTTCTCGTTGGAAGCGGATGGCGACCACAATCTCACGCGGGCCGAGATCGCTGTCAAAATATTCTGGTCGATTTCTATACTGGTCAGACAATACTTACCCATGGGAAACGCAACCGCTTACCCGTAAATAGGTTGCACTAAGCCATGAATACATCAAACAACAGAACGCATAATATGTTAATTTCTCCGTTTTGTCAATTAAACGTCAAACTGCCAATTGCCTGAATTAATTTTGCACCACAGCAAGATAGTGTTTTCCCGGCGCCACCATGGCCCGCATCCCGGTGCCGTTTTGGCTTTGGCCATACTTTTCAAGCATCGGCAACCCGCTCATCACCGACACTTCAGGACCATCCGGACATAGACGCACGGGCCGCGTGCTATCCTGCACCACTGGCTAAAATCCCCGGCCTTGGCCGCCTTTCTAGGACAACTTGCCACAACCAGTAAAATACCGATAGCATGTTGACCAAGAGCGCGCACTACGGCTGACCATAACCGTTAACCGGATGAGGAGGTAATCCCGTGACAATCCCGCTTCACCAGCCCCTTGTGCGCTGGGGCGCCGCCTTAGCGCTATGGTTCCTTTCCACGTTCATCCTTTTAGGAATAAAGCGGATGCTGGTGCGCTGGTTTTCTAGAAAACGCCCGTCGACCAACGCACGTTTTCGGCCTGAGGCTCTTCAAGTCACTCAAAGCATTAACCCACTGTTCCTCTGGGCGATAGGCTTTGCCATCGGCATACCCTTAGCCCCGGCCCACTGGGGGCATGCCATTAAAGTTGCATTAATCTTAGGTGCTTCCGTGCAAGTTCTCATCACCGGCTCAAGCCTCATTAACCCCTTAACAGGCAGTCTGCTTTTTCGCCGCGGAGAGCAGCAAGAGGATCAGACCGCCCAAAACGCCCTGAATATCCTTTTGCGGGTGCTCTTATGGGTACTGGTGATTCTTCTCTCCTTAGAAAACTTAGGTGTCAAAATTTCCACGTTGGTGGCAGGCTTGGGCGTAGGTGGCATCGCGGCTGGTTTAGCCCTGCAGCATGTGGCCAGCGATCTCTTTGCCTCGGTTGCCATTATGTGGGATAAACCCTTTCAGATTGGCGACTTCATCACCATTGACACGCTCTCAGGAACAGTGGAGCGGGTTGGCATCAAAACCACCCGAATTCGTAGCATTACTGGCGAAGAGCTAATTTTCCCAAACACCGATCTAGTGACTGGGCGAATTCATAACTTTAGGCGCATGGAGGAACGACGGATTGTCTTTAGCATCGGGGCAACCTATGACACCTCGGTGGAAAACTTACGCGCCATCCCCAGCATTATCCAAAAGGTCATCGCTAATCTCCCCCAGGTGCGGTTTGACCGTGCCCATTTTAAAGATTTTGGACCTT
Organism: Bacillota bacterium; assembly: GCA_021792935.1. Classification (GTDB taxonomy): domain Bacteria; phylum Bacillota; class Sulfobacillia; order Sulfobacillales; family Sulfobacillaceae; genus Sulfobacillus_B. The sequence goes on from JAJYTS010000008.1 coordinate 15,061, forward strand.
CGTCGCTCGACTTTGAGATTGTCTATTTTATACTGACGGCGGAATACACCATTTACATGGACATCCAGCAGACTATCAACTTGGCCCTGATTGACGCGTTTCAACAACGGGGAATCGAGTTCGCCTTCCCCACCCAGACTATTATCCTGGCTTCCGGCGCCCCATTGAAAAGCCGTGCCGCCATGCACGACTAACAGCTTGAGCAATTACGGCACTCTTCCATGGCGCCGCCGTGTTCGCTGGCACATCCCGAACCCGTCAGGGCTGCGCATAATGCCGGCCTCTTGGCCGCTTGCGGGGCTTTTCTTTCGTCCCTTGGGCCTCGACATAGCGCTTAACGCCAAGGAGGCCTCTCCGACACTCGCACTATGCCAAAAGTGCGGTATCCCACAAAAATGCCGGAGGTGTTGGGCAAACCGGGTCCGCCTGATCCGCAAACTCGCCGACTTGAAGATTGCAATCAACCTATTAAAACCCTAAATTTCTTTTGTTAACACCCGTGTTAACACCTGCTTTTATAAAATTCAGGTCATGTTCAGCCCCATTGTTTTATAGTAATGCCATCGCCATTAGGACATGTGCAAGCTTAGACGCCATGATGGGATCAATGATACGGTTTAACTATTAAGGGAGGGATAACGGTCGTGACTTCCGACAACGGCACGTCCACGGAAACGCAATATATTTGGCACCATTTAACCCAACATCAAGGCTACCATCCTCTTATTATCGAGCGCGGCGAGGGTGCGATGGTGTACACGGCCGACGGGCGCGAGTTCTTGGACGCTGCCGCCGGATTATGGTGCGTGAATGTCGGCTATGGACGCACCGAACTCGTAGAAGCCGCCATGAAGCAAATGGCTGCTCTACCCTTTTACCCATTGGTGCAGAGCCATCCCGCTGCTATCGCGCTGGGCGAGCGGCTCGGTGAACTCTTGCCTAAGGTGCCGCATTTCTACTTCTCCAATTCCGGTTCAGAAGCCAACGAAACCGCCTTTAAAATCGTGCGGCAGTATTTCAAGCAAACCGGCAAACCCAGCAAAGTAAAAATTATTTCACGTCACCGCGCCTATCACGGGTCTACCCTGGGTGCCTTGTCCGCCACCGGGCAGCCGGAACGGCGCCGCGATTATGAACCATTGGCACCAGGATTTATTCAAGTCAGCGCTCCCTATTGCTACCGCTGCCCATTTGGATTGGACCATGCCCAGGCTCCGTATCAGTGCGCTTTAGACTTTGAGCGCCGTATTCAAATGGAAGGGCCCGACACCGTGGCGGCCATTATTGTCGAACCGATAACGGCGGGCGGAGGCGTTCTGGTGGCGCCGGACGACTATCTGGCGCAAGTGGCGGAAATTGCCCGGCGCTACGACGTAAAGCTCATTATTGACGAAGTGGTTACCGGCTTTGGACGGACGGGCGACATGTTTGCCCACCAAGGCTACGACGTCACTCCAGATATTGTCACCATGGCTAAAGGCCTGGCAAGCGGCTATATGCCTATTGGCGCTACCGCCGTCAGCGATGAAATTTTTAAAGCCTTTTTAGGGGATATTGACAGCGGACGGCATTTTCGCCAAGTCAACACCTACGGCGGCCACCCTGTAGCGGCTGCGGTCGCGTTGGCCAATATCGACATTATTGAGCGGGAAAATCTGAGCCAGCAAAGCCGGTCGCAAGGCGCCAGGCTGCTGCGGAACTTAGGTCAAGCACTGTCCGATGTTGAAGTGGTAGGCGATATTCGGGGGCGGGGCCTCTTAGTAGGCATCGAATTGGTGGAAGACCGGCAGAGCAAAAAACCCGTGTCGAACAATGTCATGCGAGCTTTAGCGCGCTATATGCTGGAGAATCACATCATTGCGGGAAAGGCCACCGACGTAGAGGCTCACCATAATAACATCCTCATTTTTGCCCCCCCGTTAATTCTTAGCGATGAACAGAGCGATCGGCTGGTCGACACTGTTACTCGGGGCATTCGCCACGTACAATCCCAAATCCAAACAGTCTAAGATCCCACCAACCTCTTCGCGGGAGGCCGACAGAAATGTCGGCCCCGCTTTTTACATGCCAGCCACATCTACCCGCCCATTCTAGCCTGCGTCTATCCCGGCCGCTCTCAGGAAGCGCGACAACCCGGAGGCATGATCCCCCGCACAAATCCCCGGGCGCGCAGAACAAGAACACGGCGAATTCCAAGCTTATACCGCCCTTTCTTTGTTAGCGGGCGGTGCGAATACACGCATCTCACGGAGACACCTGGTCTAATGCAACCCCTCGCGTGCGTATGCCAAATTGCGCGATGAGGGCGCCAACCACCAAGAAACCGCCGATGATAAAAAACGCCGTCAAGACGGGCAAACCCGCGACAAAGGGCACCACCACCAACACCCCGATGCCTCCTCCAAGATGGCCGACTCCGTCCACCAGAGCAAATCCGGTGGCACGCGCCCGGGTGGGATAGTTTTCCGTGGACCAGGCATAAGTGATGGGCACCCAGAGGTTGAACCCGAAGAACACAATGGCGGATCCAATCATACTGAGCCAGAGCTGGGTTCCCGCCGCGGCGATAAGAACGCCGCCCAATAAGGTCAATACGGCCGAAATAATGAGCCAGCGCTTGCGCTCAAAAGCCTCGCCAAAAAGATACGCGGCCACCGCGCAGAGAATAAAGCCGAAGGTGCCAAACGCGGTAATAAGGCCCGCTTCGGGAGTGGCATAATGCAAGGACACCAACAACGAGGTAAAACCAGAGGCGAAAGAATAAACCGTGACGTAACTGATAAACCACATGGCAACCAAAAGGAAGGTGCGGTTGCGGTAAAGGGCATTGGAAAAAATCGTCCGGTAGGGCATGGCGGTTCGCTCTTGCACTAAGGAGCGCAACTCCCCCAGAGGCACCAGCGGCCGGCGGCGTTCGGCCCGTCTTTCCATGTCCGCGACAATGTTATCCGCCTCCCCCACCCTGCCACGCGCAATGAGCCAGCGTGGCGACTCAGGCATGCGATAGCGCAACAGCACTCCAACCACGGCCAGTAAAGCCCCTAAGATGTACATCCAGCGCCAGCCGTCCGTAAAGTGGGGACCTGCCGCCGCAAAGGGAAGCCCAAGAGGGAACGGAGTGGACGGGGTGGTTAGCCATAAGCCTAGCCATACCCCAAAAAATGCGCCTAGCGCCGACATAATGAAGATCAAGGACGTGTATCGGGCGCGGCCATTGCTGGGGGCCACTTCATTGACGTAGGTGTTAACGATGGCTAGATCGGCCCCGATGCCAATTCCGGTTATGGCCCGAGCCAAGGTAAACATGGCGTAGTGTCCCGTGAACGCCGTCCACAGCGAACCTAGCCCGGTTATCGCCATTGTCACCAACAGCATATCGCGGCGGCCAAAGCGGTCCGCTAGAGGGCTTAGCAGCAACGTACCCACTACGTAACCCACCAAATTTAACAGCACCGGCAAGCCCAAATAATTTGAGGAGGTTACGGCGCTGCAGTGGGGGACAATCGCGGTGCATGTTTCAATAAACGAGACGTTGATATTAAAGATGTCGTAGAAGGTAAACAGAAAGCCGGCTCCAATGACCACGATGAATAAATAGGGGAACGACCAGACGGAAAGCCGATCCAGCCGGGCTAGAATTCGCTCCGGGGCATCGGCGGCGGACCGCGCACTCATGATTTCTCCTCCTTCAATCCTCTTAAGGCGACAACGGGGCGTTGGCATTCGCAACGGGGGCTTGTCTAAGTTGTTCACGAATGCGGGCTTTCGCTAATTTGCCAGTGGGCGTGGTGGGAAGCTTATCCCAAATGACCAGCCGCTCCGGCCACTTGAACTTCGCGATGCCGAATTGGGCAAGATGTTGTTGGACCTGAGTCAACGTAATAGATATTGTTGAATTTGTGCGTTCAATGACTAAAGTGGCCCGTTCTCCCAGTCGCGTGTCAGGTTCGGCCACCAATGCCGCCGTGCGAATCCCTTCTAAAGTTAAGACGGCATGTTCAATTTCCAAGGCGTCGATTTTCACTCCGCCGCGGTTGACAATGTCCTTCAGGCGCCCCAGATAGCGAAGCCGGCCCTGATTGCTCCAACTGACGATATCTCCGGTCCTTAGCCACCATTGGCCTTGAGCATCCTGATAGAGCGCCTCATTAGTTGCCTTTGAATTTCCATAATAGCCATAAAATAGGGACGGTCCGCGAAAAAGCATTTCTCCAGGAACATCGGGCGTCTCAACCACTCGGCCGCTTTCATCCAGCAGCATGACTTGAGCGCCAGCGCTGGGCCGCCCAATGCTTTCGGCCGCCACCGCCACCTCGTCGCGCCAATGTGTGTACGTGCCGCCCCCAATTTCGGACATTCCCCAATGGTTCACCAGTTTAGCCTCAAGGCGGCTAAATACCCGGTCCGCTAAATCAGGACTGACGGCTGCGCCAGCGGTGCGGATTTCCCTCAACGCGACACCTTGGCTCTCCTCCGGGTGCTCCCTGAGATAGTCCAGCAAGTCGCGAATATGCGTGGGCACCATAAACGCGATGGTTGCGCCCTGGTTGCGACAACTATTCAAGAACCCGCGCGGTCCGTACCGCTCTATGATAATTTGCCGTGCTCCCAGCACCCAGGCTAGATGACACGACAGTATGCCAAAAAGGTGGGTGAAAGGGCTCGCCGAAATAAAGACATCATCCGCGTTCATTTCCCCATCCCGAGCCACCACGGCGGCGTTGCCCAAAAGAGTTTGATGACTGTGAAGGCAAGGTTTCGGCCGCAGCGACTGGGTTCCAGAGGTATAAAAAATGGCGAGCGGCCACTGACCGTCTAGTGGGCGCTCGTTTGCCGCGGTCGGTTCCGCGGGAATATCCCTAAGCGCCTCCCAGCCTTCCGGGTTCAGCCAAAACGAAGCCCCCACAAATTCCAATAAGGCGTGGCACTCGCGGTCCGTCAAGGGACGATGCAACGTAGCCATGACCGCGCCCAGTTCTGCCAGGGCAACATGAGCGACCATAAATGCCCAGGAATTGGCGAGCTGCACTCCCACTACCGTTCCGGCTTTCACCCCGTGGTCTCGATAATTCTCAGCGGCTAAATGCGCCTCGGCCGTCAACTGGCCGTACGTAAAAATACGGGAATCGATTAAGGCGGCAACACGGTTAGGGGGCACCCGCCGCAGCTGCTCGGTCAATGGTACAACCGCGGGCCGAACCACCGCCTGTAAACGATTGTCATAGTCTAACGGCGTCACCATGGCGTAACCTCCTAAAAAATTCCGTATTTACACGGATGATATATCTTATACGTTATTTAATTCAACCACTCTCCGTTTAATGAACACGCTATAACGCGGATGTATTGAGAGTACCTTTCAGCCAGTCATGATACGAGCGCAGCAAATGGATACTAGCCGTCAGAGCTGTTTCCACCACAAGCGGGGGCAACTTTTCCGCCAATCGCGCCTGAAGTTCGGGTGGCAGTCCCTCAAAAAGGGTGTTCCAGCCGCGAAATTCCTCGTCGGTAAGGCTTTGCTCCAAGGCGCTCAGCTTGTCGGACGGCAACTGAGAGTAAAAACTCATAAAATCAGGCCAAATCATACATATCTTCCCCCTATTAATACTTGGTAGAGACCCCCGGAGGACCGGAGCGGGGGCCATAGGGCCCTTCATCCAGCCAACGGCCAAAGTCATTCCAGACAGGCGCCAGCAAAGCCCCGGCTGTGCGCTTCATCCGCATGCCCGGCGACTCCCCCTGGATATGTTCCAAAGCGGTTCCAGCCGCGTCTCGGTTATAGCGCGAGGCCCGCAGCCGCTCCTCCGCGAAGGCGTCAATGGCTTGGAGGCGCCCCCCCTCATCGCCGGTCTGCCTGGCTAGCGCGATGGCCCGTGCGGCCAGCACCGCGTCCGATACCCCGGAGTTGAGGCCTCGCGCCCCAAAGGGGGCAAAAAGGTGGGCGGCCTCGCCCACCAGCAGTACTCGGCGGAAATCATCGGCCAACCGCTCGGCCACCACCTGCAAAAATTGATAGGTCGAGACCCAGGTCACCCGCTGCGCATATTTAGCCGCCATGACCTGAGGAAGCCATCCTTCCACCCCGCTTAATTCAGCAAACGCGGATACCTCATCGCCGGAAAATAGCTGCAAATCCACCCGCCATCCCCCGGAAAAAGGAACAAACAAGACATTGCGCCCGTCCATGGCGGGATGGGCATAATGAAACACGCGTTCCAAGGGAAGAGGCTCCAGGACATCCTCCGAGACATCCACCACAATAAAAGTGTTGGCGGACCGCATTCCTTCCATGCCAATTCCTGCTTGACGGCGGACCTCCGAGTGCGATCCGTCGGCTCCCACTACATAAGGCCCGATCCAAGTTTTACCGCTTCCAGTGACGGCTTTCACTCCGTCCCCGGAAATCTCGAGTTTTTCCACCCGCTCACCCCAATGGACGGGGATCGCGGCAGCGCGGCAGGCGTCCCATAAATAGCGCTCAATTTCCACTTGCGGCAGGCTGGTAAAGGGAGGCAGTTGGCCACTGGGGGGGTCGGGGTAGTGACGCATGTATACTTGACGGCCTCGAAATAGAGTCCGCTTGACCGGCCACACCAAACCGTGGCGTGCCATCACAAATCCCAGCCCCGGTGAAATGCTGTCCAACAACCGCAACGTATCGTTATGCAAATAAATGGCCCGGCTTCCGGGCCGCTGCCGATTTTCATTCTCCGCTTCCAAAATCGCAACCGGCACATGCAGCTGATGAAGCGCCAAGGCCGCCGTCAATCCGACAGGCCCGGCGCCAACCACTAATGCCGCAGGTGTATGGGGCATTCCCAATCCTCCTTGCCACGGTCTAGATATCCCGAAGGCGTTTAACCCGAAAATTCCCCCTCGACCGTCTGCTGTCCAGCGGGATAAGGTTCTTCCCGCTCAAGTCCCAGCTTCTCCATCACCGGTTGGTCATTGGTGGAGAAAAGATACGCGTCCTCTCCGCCGCTGGCGGCATGTTCATGCCAAGCCCAATTGGGAACGACAAAGGTGTCACCCTGGCGCCAGGAAAAGCGGATGCCATTAATCACGCTGTTGCCTTGTCCGCGAAAAACATGATAGATGGTGCTGTGCACATGGCGATGCGCCAACGTGTGATGACCCGGGGGCAGCTTTTGCATCATGGCTCCAATGGTGATGCCGGCTGCCGCGCCCGTAACCGGATTGATATATTCCACGGCAAATCCGTCATAAGGGTCAGGCTCAAGTAGCGATAGCTGATCAAGAGCATTTCGTGTACGCTGCCACTTAAACACCGCCTGCGGGGCATAGCTGCTGCGGCGGTCTTGCAAAGGACGCAATCCTGAGGCCGTGTAGCGCTTCGTCGTATACGAGTCTGGCTTAGTCACCGGTTGATTAAATTGCGGATACCGCTCAAAAAACATGACGCCCAACTGATACAGCATGGGCACGTCGAGAGAATCCAGCCATAGCATGGGCTCGCTGCCGGAGTGCACATGGTCGTGCCAGAGACCAGCCGGGGTGATGAGAAAGTCGCCGGGTTCCATCACCACCCGCTCCCCCTCCACAATAGTGGCGGCGCCACTGCCCTGAATAATAAAACGAATGGCATTTTGATTGTGGCGGTGGGATGGAGCCTTTTCACCCGGCTTCAATAATTGAATGCCAGCATAAAGCGTGTTGGTTAACGCTCCCCATCCCCATGGTTCCAAGGATTCAAATCCAGGATTCATAAAAAATACGACGCGTCGTTCGCCGCCACGGTCGGGGGTAACCAGATCTCCCGACTCCATGACGTAACGATAGACATCTTGCCACCGCCATAAATAGGCTTGGGCGCGGGGTGTGGGTTCCTCCGTCATCAGCCGGCCAATGGAGTTCCACAGCGGTCCTAAATGGTGCTGCCGCAATTCCTGATAATAGGCTTGCAGTCGCTCATTCGCATCCAACATTGCATAACCTCCCATCAAAATCCCTCTAGAGGCGGTATTCACCGAACGAGCCCACCATACCGTGTTCACTCCGCTTTCGCTAGAGATAGTTCCGCTATGGTGTACGGAAATTCCTTTCTCGGCCATAAAAGCGGGCAAAGCCGCCATAAAATAGCATTATGGCGGCTCCATCCGTTCCCTGTCCCCTACCGTTCCAGCAGAGAGAATTCCAGCATTTCATCCTGGTCAGGATTAAGCTGGGAAAAGTACTCGCCACGATAGAAAATCAAGGGATGATGCTCGCGCTCGCCAAAAGTCTCGACCGCCCCGATGACAATGGTATGATCCCCGGCATCGATCGCTTGCGTTTTGTGGCATAAAAACCAGGCGGCAGGGTCGCGTACGATGGGAAACTCCCCATCCACCGACGCGAGGGGTGGCTGGGATTGCAAACGCTGATGCGGGCGACCAAACACCTCCGCCACGGTCTGCTGCTGTGAATGTAAAATACTGATGGTAAAGGACACGTCGGACTCCGAAAGACAGCGGTGCATTTTGGTGGCTTTGCTCACCGATACCGCCACCAAAAGCGGATCGAGGGAGACCGACATGAAGGCATTGGCGGTCATGCCGTGAATCTCGCTTCCCTGCTTCACCATGATTACCGTTATTCCCGTGGCAAATTTTCCGCAGGCCTGGCGAAACTTCCGCTGCCGGTCCATTGCCTCCATCATCGGTTCCTCCTCCCGCTCAATGTGACTAATCAATCATCATGGGCCGATCCGGCAAAGTCGGATCCGTCGTGGAAAGAGGGTTCCCTTCCCAGTCAAACGCCACCATCGATTCATCAAACCAGCTCTTGGGCGCTGGCGCTCCCCAAAATGTTTGGCGTTGAGGATTTTCCAAATCCCAGCGGACCGGTTCCCAATCGGGATCCACCAACAAATAGTCGCCGGTAAAGAGCTCGATGCGATTGCCATCCGGATCGCGCAAGTAGAGAAAGAAGGCATTGGTGGTGCCATGACGCCCCGGCCCTCGCTCGATATTATTGGCCAGTCCCATCGAGGCTAGCCGGTCCGCCGCTCCCAATATACGGTCTTTCGATGGCACAATGAAAGAGGCGTGATGGTACCGAGGTCCCTTGCCGTTAGAAATGGCCAAATCGTGGGACGTTTGCTTGCGATGCAGCCACGCTCCCCATATGCGGTCGCGGCCATTTTCCACGCTAACGGTATATTCACTCATCTCAAAACCAAAATGCCGCTGGTACCAGTCGCTCGCCTCCTCCACTTTAGGGCTAATGTAGTTGGCATGATCCAACCGCATCACCTCGGCCCCATGATGGCGGGAAAATTGCTGCAACATCCAGGGAACATGCTCGATTTCATAGAAAAACTCAATCGGGAAGCCAAACGGGTCATTTGCCCGCAGCACCCGGCCCAAAGCCCGCTCCGCTTTTTCCTCCCAATGCGACCGCACTCCAATGGAGCCAAGATATTGGGCAATGGCGTCGAGGTCTTGCTCCTTGGCTACCCGAAACCCCACATGGCTCACACCCGGGGCGGAAGCCTGGCGCAAGATGAGATTGTGGTGGGTCCGATCCTCCAAGCCCCTCAAATATATATGCTGGTCGTCGCGCTCGGTCACGGTAAACCCCACCGCGTCCTCATAAAAGGCCTGGGCGCGATCCAAGTCAGTCACCAAGTACTCCACGTGATGGGTTCGCAGCACGTTAAATAGCCTTTCCTCCATCATAATGCCTCCTTTCAGGATACATCGGACTGATTCAAAAACTCCCGAATAAGCTGTTTGGCCGGCTCTTTATCGTAACTTTGATAGAGGGCTCCAGCCATGCGCACCGGGTCGCCAAAGAAGAATCGCTCATATAGGACTTGGCGATTGCCAAACGCGGAAATAGCGGCATCCCATGCCAGTCGGAATAGGCGGGTGCGATCCAGTGCCGACGTATTGCGGGCTTGATAGAAGCGGTCAATGTCAGGCCGCAGCTCCGGATTGGCAAAATCCTTTTGCGAAGGGATGGCCATCAGTCCACCGGCCGCCAACTGCTGAAGGATTTCCACCAATCGCGGATACATCTTGGGGAAGGTATTGCGAGCAATGTTCAAGGGCGTCCACTCAGGCGTCATCACACCCCAGGAATTCATCTTGGCATTGGCCTCGCTGGCAATCAAAAAAGCCTTCATACTTTCCAAGGCGATGACAACTTCGGCGACCTTCTCCTGCACGTGCTGAAACTGCTCAATTCCTATCGTGTCAACAATAAGACTGGCCACGCCCAAAATAAACTCGGCCTTGGCCATATTTTTTACGATAACCTGATGGGTCATATGAACAGTGGCGTCCGTATCCGCGTACATGCGGTTGCAGCGGTCACCGTCTTCCAGCAAGAAGATTCGCTCCCACGGCACCAATACATCATGAAAAACAACCACGGCATCCATTTCCTCAAAGCGCGAACCGAGGGGATGATCAAAATTGGAACGACCGTGATCAAAGCTCTCGCGGCAAATGAGGCGAAGTCCAGGAGTTGCCAAGGGGAGAGCGAAAGCAAACGCGTAAGGTCTGTCCTCCTCGGTGTTGCGAATTACGGTAGACGGAAAGACCAGAATTTCGTCGGAAAGAGGGAGGGTAGCCAGCATACGGGCGCCCCGGATAATCACCCCTTCCGAAGTCTTTTCCACCACCCGGGCCGCCAAATAGGGATCGGCTTGATGGGCGGCAGATACCGCGCGATTGGATTGCGGCAAAATCAGAGTGTGGGTCAGGCACAAATCATTCTCCCGCACATATTCATAATACTTGCAAACGTTGTCGCCAAAGCGAGGGTCTTGCTGCCCAAAAAACCCTGCCGCCCCCGCAATCGCCATCAGCTCGCTGTTAAGGTAATCGGGCGCGCGACCCATCATGCCATGGGAGTAGCGGGCCCAATGCTGCATCATAATTCGCCTGCGCGCCAAATCCTCTTTGGTGTGCGGCTGCATGAAGGACAGTCCGGCCAGGTTGCCTGTGGATGGGGACGTATAGGTCATTTCCCCTTGGAGTTCCGGGTCATGCTGCATATCGTACAAATGCGCCACAGACCGGGAAATATTGCGGAACGCGGGATGATCGGTAATTTTTCCCTGAACCGCCTCGCCATCGATCCATAAATCCCGTTTGGCATTATCCAAATCGTTCAAGTACTGCTCTCCGGTGCGAATTCCCATGAAAAGCCCTCCTCAAGAGATTATGTCAGCCAGAATGTCCGACCCGGGGAATTGGATGAGTTCCCAGGGCCATGTGGACGGTCTTCCATTCGGTGTAAAACTCAAAACTGTGACTGCCGCCTTCGCGACCAATTCCACTCCATTTGGAGCCTCCAAACGGCGTCCGCAAATCTCGCACATTTTGGGAGTTGAGCCACACCATTCCTGCTTCCAACGCCTGCGAAACCCGGTTGGCACGAGAAACATCGCGGGTCCACACATAGGCCGCCAATCCGTAGCGGACCCCATTAGCCATGCGAATGGCCTCCTCTTCGTCGCCAAACCGCAGCATGGCCAAAACCGGCCCGAATATTTCTTCCTGAGCCACCCGCATACCCGGTGTGACGCCGGTCAACAGCGTCGCCTGCAAGTAATTTCCCCGGGGAAACGCCGACGGCCTCTCCCCGCCCACCGCGACGCGGAAACCTTCCGACGGTGCCAAGTCAATATAACTCTTGACCCGCTGCCAGTGATCTTGGTGAATCAGCGGTCCCAATTCGGTATTCAGATCAAAGGGATCGCCCACCACAATGTTCGCGATCCGGGACTTCAACGCGTCTTCAAACCGGTCCGCCACACTGTCCTGGACTAAAACCCGCGAGCCGGCCGTACAACGCTCCCCGTTTAGCGTAAACATTCCAAACAGGGTAGCATCAACCGCTCGTTCAAAGTCCGCGTCATCAAACACCATGACGGGCGATTTTCCGCCCAGCTCCATGGAAAACCGCTTCAACTGGCTGGCGCCGTTGCGCATAATTTCTTGGCCCGTGGTGGTTTCTCCCGTAAAGGAAATTAACGGGATGGCCGGATGTGCCACTAGGGCGGCGCCTGCCGACTCGCCCAGTCCGTGAACCACATTGAAAACGCCCGGGGGAAGGTCTGCCTCCTGAATGATGTGCGCCAATCGATCCGCCGTAATGGGCGACCACTCCGCCGGCTTCAAGACCGCAGTGTCTCCAGACGCTAAACAAGGGGCGATTTTCCAAGTTTCCAGCATGAGGGGAGTGTTCCAAGGCGTGATAAGGCCGGCGGTGCCGATAGGCTGACGCACGGCATAGTTTTGAAAATGCGGGGGGTTGGGGAAACTTTCCCCGGTTAGACGCGTGGCCATATCCGCGAAAAAGCGAAAATTGTCGGCTGCCCGCTCAATTTGCCCCAAAGTTTGCTTCAGGGGAATGCCGGTATCCAATGTTTCCAGCGAGGCCAACGCTACCCGGTCCCGCACCATCCCATCGGCAATACGTTCCAAATAACGGGCCCGCTCCCGCCCCGGCATATCCCGCCACACCTGCACAAACGCTTGCTGAGCGGCTTGCGCGGCCTGTTCTACAATGGTCGCGTCGCCCGAGGCGATTTTCGTCAGCGTCTCATGAGTCGCCGGATCAAAATCCTCAAACCATTCCGGCCCACTATCGACGAACTGGCCATTAATAAAGTGACGCACACGGTCAGGAACCAGCTTCAGTGTTTCTTCGCGCGTCATAACTCCACCTCCTGCAAGACCGGGTTCGTCAGTACCCCGACCTTTTCGACGGTACATTCCAACACATCACCGGGCACCACCGGAGAAATCCCGTCGGGAGTGCCAGTTAAAATGACATCCCCGTATCCCAACGTCATGAATTCCGAGAGATAGGCGATAATGTCGGGAATTGAGTGGAGAAGATGTTCGGTATTGCCGTGCTGCCGCACCTCGCCATTGACCCTGGTGGTTATGCCAAGGTGGCCAGGATCGCCCACTTCGTCCGGGGTCACCAAAAACGGGCCTAACGGACAAAACGTATCAAATCCTTTGGCTCGAACCGGAGGACGAAAGGTATTGCGGATAAAATCGCGGCAAGTAAAGTCATTAGCGACGGTATAGCCCAACACGTAGTCCAACGCGTTTTGCGACGATACTCGACGGCATTCGCGCCCTATGACCACGGCAACTTCCGCTTCATAGTGGCAATGAGTGCCTCCCGCGGGATAGCGAATCGGAGCCTGGTTCCCTATCACCGACGAGGTGGGCTTAAAAAACAAGGCGGGCTCGGGTGGCTCCTCCAACCCCAATTCCGCGGCATGGCCGCCATAATTTAAGGCTAATCCAATAATGTTGCGCGGCTCAACAGGCGACAGCCACCGCACCTGATCCTGTTGCAAGCCGCGGCCGCCCGCCACAAGCAGATTATCCACCAATTGCGCATGATGAATTTTTCCATCCGCCACAACTCGTGCCAAACGCATTACTCAGTTCCCCCTTCCGCAATCACACCATAGTCGGCCAATATTTTTCGCAGCCCCTGGGCATGGGCCGGGGACGGCATCACTAACGGCAGCCGCAGATTGGGACGAATCTTCCCCATCATGGCTAAGGCGGCCTTTAGGGGTCCGGGGTTGGTCTCCCAAAACAGCGCATCGTTAAGCGGGTACAGCTGGTAATGCAGCTCGCGCGCCTTTTCCCACTCCCCTGCCGCGGCCAGGTTGTACAAATCAGCCACCTGCCGAGGCAAGATATTGGCCGTAGCGCTCACATGCCCTGACCCTCCCAGCGTGAGCATGGGATAGCACAAGGCTTCGATCCCGGAATAAAGCAAGAATTTCCGCCCCATAAGTTGGAGGAGCCTCGTGACCTGTTCGAAATCCCGATTCGATTCCTTTACCCCAATGACGTTGTCGGCCTTGTCGCAAATACGCTTAACAGTGGCCGGTTCCATATTGGCGGCGGTGCGCCCGGGTATGTTGTAAATAACAACAGGCAAACGAGTGGAAGCCGCCACCGTGGTGAAAAACTGAAATAATCCTTCTTGCGATGGCCGGTTGTAATAGGGGACAATCACCAATGCCGCGTCCGCGCCTAAGGTTTCCGCCGTATGGGTCAGCCGCAGCGTTTCTTCCAGATTCGTGCTTCCCGTCCCAATGAGTGTGGGCACACGTCCTGCGATAGTGGCAATGGTGGTGCGGAACACCGCCTCCCGCTCCTCTAAGGTTAAAGAAGCTGGTTCACCAGTGGTGCCGGTCACGGAGACACCGTGGCTTCCTTGCTCAATTTGCCAGTTTATCAGATGTTTTAAGGTGTCATGATCCACCTGATTGTCATCCGTAAAGGGCGTCACCAGCGGGGTAATGGACCCCCGCAACCGTTCGTGAATCGTTGTCATTCCTTCACTCCTTATCTCTTCCTCATCGTCCTATTGTCCCATCCGGCTTGCGGTCGGGGATGCCGCACTATGATGCTGGTGCGCACGATAGGATTGCAGTGTTCTCAACTGATGATTCTCAACCAGACGCTCCAACATTTCCGCCGGAGCCTTTTCAAAAAGGGACTGTATAATTTGATAGTGGTCTTGCAGCGAGCTGCGGGCGCGCTCGGGCACTAAGGTGAAAATATTCGCGCGTACTCGATCCAACTTGGCCGCGCAGGCTTCAATTTGTTCCACCAGATAACGATTGGGGCAACGGCCACGGATGATGGCGTGAAATTGGCGGTTTAGCGCCCCATAAGCCAACAAGTCCGCCCGGTCCAGCACAGCATCCATTTCTTGCGCAACCGCCCGCAGCGCCTGGATATCTTCCCCAGTAAGATGCGGAGCGGCCAACGCTGTCGCCCATCCCTCAAGATGCGCTTCCACGGAAAGCACTTCCGCGTAGGTGTCCTCATCAATGCGACTGACCTGGGCGCCCACATGCGGCTCGAAATCCACCAAATCTTCCGCCTCTAAACGGCGAATCGCCTCTCGCACCGGAATCGTACTAATACCGAATTCTCGCGCCAGCGCGTCAATCACGAGCCTATATCCCGCGACCAGTTCTCCACTTAAAATGCGCCGACGTAGTTCCTGGTACACGTCATCCGTTTTCGACATTACCCATACCCCTCGTCTAACCAGCTTTCCTTAGATCGCTTTCTATATCTTCTCGAATATTAAATCGTATATGATTGAACCGCAAGCCTTTTTTGAACATTTCGCCACCATATTTTTGATTGCGGTTTAACAATCGACCCCGCCTAACCCGT
Organism: Bacillota bacterium; assembly: GCA_021792935.1. Classification (GTDB taxonomy): domain Bacteria; phylum Bacillota; class Sulfobacillia; order Sulfobacillales; family Sulfobacillaceae; genus Sulfobacillus_B. The sequence continues at coordinate 30,249 of JAJYTS010000008.1, forward strand.
TATCGCGGCTTTACGGTTGGTTTCCCAACCAAAACTCGCTAGACAAAGGGCCTGGCGGTGGCGAGGGGACGTCGCGGCGCCGCGGACCCGCGAGGCGAATTTCTTAAGTACTTGAAGCCGGACCATCCCTCCTGCCTTGGCTCGCAAATCGATAGGGGTGTACCCGATATATGGTATATCATATAGAAAATACAGCAATGACAAGAGGTGACGATGATGCTAACATCTGTTCAACTCGCGATTGAGGCGTTGCGCACCTTTCGCTGGGACCGTCCGGAACTATCCTTGGCAGAAATCGCGCGACAGGTTAACCGGCCTAAATCCACTATCGCCAAAGTGCTAACCACCTTAACGACAGCTAGCTTTTTGGAGCCCGTGAATGGCACCTGCCGATATCGCCCCGCATTGCCTATGCTGCTTTTGGGCCCAGTCATGGTTAACCATAGTCAGCTGGTGCAATGCGCCCTCCCCATTGTTGAGCACTTAGCGCAGCGCACCCAACAAACCGTTCACCTAACTGTGTGCGAGTCGGGCGAGGTGGTGTGGCTCATACGAAAGGATTGTGGCGCACGATATACCCTTTATTCGCGGGTGGGACGGCGGGGATCGGCAGCGGGAAGAGCCATACTGGCGTTTATGGAGGGCGATTCTTGGAAAACGGCTTATGCACGGAGTTGGAGCAGGCTGACCACGAAAACCCGTCAGGATCCTGCGCGGCTAAGTGAGGAAATGGCGGAAATTCGCCGCAGAGGCTACGCCATACAGGCGGACGAAGTGGATTTGGGAATCGCCTCTATCGCGGTTCCGGTTTTTGACGCATGCGACCGCCCCGTCGCCAGTCTCAGCGTGGTGGGACCCAAAACGATGTTCAACCACCAACATATTCCTCGCTTCAGCCGCTGGGCACAAGCTGCCGCCTCTCTTCTGCGACGCCGCTTGACGGAGGCGCCAGAATACGATGGCGGCGCTCCCATAAAGGTCCAAAGAGTATGGCGACCTTCCCCATCCATAGCCGTCAACGCACCTCCAATTCTTAAAACAGCACTGAAGGCCCTATCCGTGCTCACCCTCTTTTCCCGAGAAAGTCCCTCTCTCAGCTTTTCTGAGATTCGCGCCCAACTTAGCCTGCCCAAAAGTGTAGCGTCGAGAATTCTCGCGACGTTGCAGCACCTCAATATCCTTCATCGTGATCGCACAAACGGTCGGTTTCACCTCAGCGCCAGTCTCTTAGAACTGGGACTCATCGTGGAAGATCACCATCCCGCGCTACAAGAAGCCAAACACCTGGTGCTTCGCCTACAAACGACAAAGGCGGCTACGGCGACCGTATTTGCCGTCTATGGCGACGAAGGCATTTGTCTAGCCTCCTCGGACGGGTTTAACTCCTACCGTGAAGGACAACGCCTGAGTCTTCCCGCGCACCTCACCACCACTCCCCAACGAATCGGGGAAAAGAGCTGGGCAATGCAGGGGCCGACGCTCTCATGCAATCATCAAAGCGTTGTGATCATGACTGAAGTAAGCCTTCTTGCCTACGGGAAAGGACACCCCGTCGCTTCCGCTTATCATCCCAGGGCGACAGCCCGCTAAAGAAAAAAATAGTGGAGCGGCCACGCGAGACCGCCCCGAGTTTCGTGGAACTTGCGGTTAGCGAATCTCCCGAGAGTCTGGTTGAATAAAAGGTGCCAACCAAAATATTTAACTAAATTGGAGGAAAATCCTGTGAAAAGACCCCAATCGTCGGATGACCACATCTTGGTGGTAGAGGCCCCTGCGGTACTAAATTTAGCGTGTTTCGTGCACGATGCGGCCGGCCTCGCCTCCTATGCCGGATACCATCTGGGAGCACAATATCACTGGCCGTACCAAGAAGGCGGATTCCGCGGCGCCGTAGACGCGGTGACATTTATGGATGCCGCGTATCAGTGGTCTCGTTGGTGGGACGACCTTGTCAACGAACGCTATAAAGCAGTAACGGAAAATCTCGAGGTCCCCGACGAAGAATGGCTACACAGGGGGCTGCCGTCGTCCTTAGATGAATACCCGGCGCTTCGGCAAGCTGTGGCGACCGTATGGCCCACGTTTTGGGGATGGTGGTTGTATCCCTACGTGGGGGGAAAAATGGCCCTTGAATCGGCCGACTTGAACCGTCAGCAGCTAGTCTATACCAAATTACAAGAGATAGTTCCTGGACGATGGCATTGGGATCGCGTTTTTCGCCGGAACATGCGGGAAATGCGTTACCAGGCATCTCATGGCTGGGGCATTGTTCACCCAAACGATCTTTGGCACCTCGACTGGATGACCCCGCAAGCTTTCGCTTGAGTGCCCGGATAACCGAGAAAACTCCAATGAAGAATCCAAGATGGCCCGCTTAACGTCGGGCCGTCGTTGGTCAACTGACATCGAGCTACACGACGAAAAACGAAGAGAACCCGCTTGATGAAAATCTAAGAAGCATGGGACAGCCTCTCGGCCAAATGCCGCCGACCAGTTAGTGTTCTTGAAGGGTTGAGGCCTCACTTTTTTTGACCTGCGCAATAATGCGCAGCATGGATCGATTCTTATGCTCTTCCGTGATTGCCGCGGCCCGCTCCACATCTTGGTCCCGAAGAGCGTCCAAAATAGCTTGATGGTCGCGCAAAGATTGATAGGTGCTGTCATCTTTTCCCGACAAGGGCGAGGGGTAACGGCCAGCATGATTCCACAGATCCTCAATCATTCCGAGAAGACGCTCGTTATGACTGTAGCGGTAAATAGCCATGTGAAAAGCCCGATTAAGCCGACCCAATTCATCCGCGTCACGCGTCGACTCCACCGCCCGTTCCAAGTCAGTGGCAATCTGCCCAATTTCCGTTAGGGCTTCAGGGGTAATCCGCGGGGTGGCCAAGCGTATTGCCAGGCCCTCAAGAGCGGTGCGAATGTCAAAAATCTCTTGAAGATCTCTTGATGATACAGGCGTCGCGATAGCCCCAACATGAGGGGTTAGAATAACCAATCCCATGGACGCGAGTTGATTAATGGCTTCACGGACGGGAATCTCACTCGTTCCAAATTCCGTCGCCAATTGCCGAACCTTTAATCGATCCCCGGGGCCATATTCCCCGTCAAGAATCTTTTGCTTGACCCGCCGTAAAATGTAATCTTTCTTCGTCTCAAATGGTGGTTGGTCCATACGAACACCCCTATTTAATAGCTACCCTTATCATAGCACAGGCAAAAATAATGCCACCCATCCCCACGGGCTGAAAATTCCTAATGTTATCGCATGCAAGTACTGAAAAGATATCTAGCGTCATCAACCACGGGTTCTAGACCCGACGCAGAGAAAATTTCAGGATATGCGTATTTGGTGATTGGTTTGCGGGTTTAATCCAGCCATGTAATCCCCGTGTTAAATCATATGATGTGATTAATCGGCGGGACCTGTTGACCTATCGTACCTTCGTAATCCGTGATTGACTTAGGAGAGATCGCGATACCGCCCAACATCCGCACCTTAGTAGCCTATACCGTGGCCGCATTCCCGGAGACGGAACACGACTCTTTCAGCTCCCTCACCGAGTAAAGCCTGCTTCTCAGAGTCGGGAATTATACCTTCTACTCATTTTCAGCCCACCCCTCCGAAGCAAAATAGAACATTAGTCCTGAATTTAACGCCTGAAGGCGGTCGAAGACTGTGATGGGCAGGAGTACCCCCATTTGCCCCGCATCGGATCGGACAGAGCAGTCAACGGTCAGGGACTGGACCTCAGGTCGTGCATTCATTTGGCAAATGGTCCGTTCCTGAGGCCGCAAATCATTGAGAAGGCCTGTCAGGACGTCCACCATTGTTCTTGCCTCTTCCGTAACCGTCCGGGAATGGAACCATCCGTCCGCCGGGGCAGGTTGACCTCTAACCTCCTCACCTTGAGCCACCGTATGTGTTGGGGGAAGACCTACGACTTTGGAAATGGCATCGAAGTCTAAACTCGTTCCGCGTATGCTAAAAGTCACCCTATCGGCCATATCCATGAATCTGTTTTCAATCCCGACGTGATTGTTGGTAACCGCTGCAAACCACCACAGTGGTAAGGTTTCGGTTGCGTCGCCGAACGATAGGATGTGCACGTCAAGGTTGAGTCCGACCTGGTGAGCCAATCTAATTATCTCAACGGGCCAGTCGAACCACACATGTGCCCAATCTGACCGAACATAGCAATCAATCTCGACTTTGGTGACGTCAGGATGACTCTGCAAGGCGCGAGCGTATGGGGCACCCGGGGCCACTTCCTGTAACAATTGGGCTAACGTGGCGGCCCCATCATCGATGGTCTCGGTGAACTCATGATGATAGAGCCAACCGTCCGTGGGAGCAATAGTCGATGGACTTATATGCTCTCCCTGTTTTACCAGTTTGACCGGAGTCAAGCCAATCCCGTCCGTAATGGCAGCAAAATCCAGTCCGACTCCACGAATACTCAGAGCGAATCGTCCGCCGACAACATTCACGACAGTGTCCCCTATTTCGTACCGAACAGCTCTTTGAACTCACGGGCAAGTTCAAGTAGTTGCTGGAATTTTAAGTTATCTGCACCCCTACGGCCTTCATGGCATTTTATCTCTTCTTGATCCGAAATCAGCTGGCCGATCAACCCGATCCCAGAGACGCCCCATTACGCCTGATGGCGTCTTTTCAACAGGCGCAAGAAATCCAGAGATGTCGAGGTGGGGGGCCGGATAGCCAAATTTCATCGGGAGCGCGGCCGTCGCCGTTAACCCGGATGGGTTAGACAGTCCCGCACCCGCCAGCCAGGCGCCTAGGATTACCCCGTCAGACCGCCCGATATTAAGCTTTCCCGCCACGCGAAAAAGATTATGGATGTCCATCGGATGGGGCGATCACTCACGCGTTCCATAGCCTTTCATTTATCTAGGGTCAAGCACGGCATGCGCATCCGGCTGGAATGAAAGGGCATGGCTGCCCATGGTGGGTGTACTGCCATCCTGAAACCGGGGAAGCAACTTCCCTTTCCCATTATCGCCGTAGAGCCGGGAACAATAAGCTGGATGCGTTTACTTCGGCGCCTCCATGCCATAGGCATAGAGCCAATCTACGTCGCGGCAATCCTCATCGCTTCTACCCAGCAAAACACGGTTTCTTAATTGAATGGTTAAGTCGTCGCCCGTGTGCAAAATATCTCCAAACCGGCGGGCATTGCGCTGTACCGCCGCCGTCCTTGGCATCCTTTCCATTTCATAGCTGGTCAATGCGCGCCCCACGTCAAAATCTTGCGCACGGAGCTTGTCAGCTAGACACGCCGCATCCTCCAAGGCTTGGCACGCCCCTTGAGCTAAATATTGCAGCATGGGATGAGCCGCGTCGCCCATTAAGACTACCGTGCCAACCGCCCAGCGGGAAATAGGCTCACGATCCGACATAATCCACTTGCGCTCTCTGCCGATAAGGGAAAGAGCCTTTTTTACCAGGGGACAGGTGGGGCGAAACGCATCTTCCAGTTCATTGGGGGTACCCCACTCCATGACATCCTTATCCGGTTGATATAACGGGCTCCTAAAAACCGCGACTTGATTGTACACCTCACCGCGATGAACAGGGTATTGAACCAGATGCAGTCCCGGTCCCAGCCACAAGACGACGTCATTAACCTCCGCGTACGCCCGCACCTGCTCAATGGGGATGGTGCCGCGATAACAAGCAAACCCATGAGTGACAATCTTATCGGAAATGATGAGTTCCCTCACCCGTGACGCCAACCCGTCCGCACCCACTACCGCCTGCGCCCAATAAGCACTGCCATCGGCACAGGTCACGTGCTGACCATTATCCAAAGGCTCAACCGCCACAACCTCTTTATTCGCGTCTAAAGTCACCAACGATTCCCGGCGGCAGGCGTCCAGTAGAATATTAAGCAGGTCAACCCGATGCATCACCACATAAGGGGCTTGATATCGGTCGCGAAACGCGGAGCCGCCAACCCGCAATGCGCTAAGCTCAATGCCGCTTAAGGCATGCTTCAAAACCAGTCTGTTGGGCTGCACCGCATAATCTAAAACTTGTTCCAACAATCCCATTTTTTGCAGCACCCGTGTGGCATTTGGGCCAAGTTCCAATCCGGCGCCGATTTCCCCAAATATTTCGGCCTTTTCCAGCACACGCACCGAACACCCTATTCGAGCTAAGGCCAAAGCGCTGGCAAGCCCTCCGATTCCTCCACCAACGACGATAAAGGAAAAATTTTGTGAAGGCACGGCTGGCCCCTCCCCTCATTAGACAGCAGCATGATGCGATTATAGCGTACCCAAGATTTTGCGGACCGCATTAAACGCTCCGCAGCCCAGGTCTATCCGCATCAATATCGGTAGCTGGTATACGCGACTTCGTGCCCGCCACCGCAGTGTTGTAACTTTGCACCTCATTGCGCTGGACAACACTTCTCTATAGATAACCATATACCCCATGTGGTATATTGGCACTGATGCTTTGCCACTCGGACGCCACTTTCCTAGGGTGTGTGCCGCTGGCACACGACCGCTAAATTCGAAAGCGGGTCAATACCCAGTTTAATCGCCGGCCCAATGACCAGCCCATTCGCAGCCATTAGGCCACGGCGCATATACCCTACGAGGTACTAAATGACAGGAGGGCGATTATGCGAATAGCCATTGTTGGAGGCGTGGCGGGAGGAGCGAGCGCCGCCACCCGCGCGCGACGTCTCAATGAGCAAGCGGAGATTACTATTTACGAAAAGGGGCCTTACGTATCCTATGCCAACTGCGGCCTACCCTACTACGTGGGTGGGGATATCGCCCGTTCCGAAGACCTCTTGTTGGAAACGCCGGAAAGCTTATGGGACCGATTTCGCATTCGTGTTCACGTCAATACCGAAGTTCGACACGTCGATCCCGGTTCAGGCAATCTAGTTTTCCAACACGACGGCCTGAGCCATTCCGCCGCCTTTGACCGTTTGGTGTTAGCCCCCGGAGCCATGCCCATCGCGCCCAAAATCCCGGGAATAGAGCGACCGGATGTCTTTCTTCTTCGCACCGTACCTGACGCCATGCGACTTCGTCAATACTTGGAATCGCACACCGTGAGACATGCCGCCATTATTGGCGCCGGATTCATCGGGTTGGAAATGGCCGAAGTTATCAAACATCGGGGCATTGAGGTCACTGTCGTTGATCAAGCGCCTCATGTATTGCCACCCATCGATCTAGATATCGCCGATTTTTTGCAATCTCGCCTATCCGCCAATCTGGGAATCCGATTGCTGCTCTCCAACACTCTTTTAGGCATTCACGGCCAAACGGGCAGTCCCGTTATTGACCTTTCGGAATCACCGAGATTGACGGCGGACATCGTGGTGATTGGGCTTGGAGTGCGTCCGTCGCTTCATCTGGCCCAATCCATCGGACTTGCTTTAGGCCCAACCGGAGCTATTCAGGTCAACACCCATATGCAAACCTCACACCCTAATATCTGGGCGGCAGGAGATGCTGTGGAGAAGCGCTGCCTGGTTACAGGAAATCCCAGGTGGTGGCCCTTGGCCGGAGTCGCCAACAAGGAGGGACGGGTAGCTGGCAATAACGCGGCTGGCGGGGACATCATCCTCCAGGGGGCATTGGGCACGGGTATTGTCCGGATTTCCCCATATGTGGTCGGGGTTACCGGACTTACCGAAAAGACGGCGCAACAGGATGGCGTGGCCTACCAGGTACTGCATACCATCCGAGGCAATCATGCCGGGTATTATCCCGGGGCGCGCGATATACTCATTAAGTTGCTTTACGAACCTGACTCGGGCCGAATTCTGGGAGCTCAGGCGGTGGGTGAAGACGGGGTGGACAAACGCATCGACGTCATTGCCACCGCCATCCACGCGCATATGACCATCAACGACTTGGCGGAACTTGATTTAGCCTACGCCCCGCCTGTTGGCGCCGCCAAGGATCCTGTCATTATTGCCGGCATGGCCGCCTCTAATCACCAACATGCATTAACCCACAGCATCTCAAGCCGTGAACTGGACCATTGGCTGAACCAGGACGATGCACCGTTTCTGCTTGACGTTCGAAACGCGCCGGAAGTTCAAGAGACCGGCATCATTTCTGGGGCGCACCAAATTCCCCTGGATGAACTTCGCCACCGCATCCA
>JAJYTS010000094.1 GCA_021792935.1 Bacillota bacterium
TCCTTGGCGCCGGTGTCCCGCCGGGCCAAGACCATGGCCTGATTCCGCAGATCTTTGGGCCCAACCTCGATTCTCAGGGGCACCCCTCGCATTTCCCAGTCATTATATTTATAACCAGGGGTATATTCGGGGCGATCATCCAAGTGCACCCGCACCCCCCGATCCCGCAGCAAAGTCTTTAGCTCACGGGCGTAATCCAATACTTTTTGCCCTTCCTCGCCCCGGGCGATAGGGACAATGACCACCTGAATGGGAGCCACTAGGGGCGGAAGACGCAAGCCTTTGTCGTCGCCATGCACCATAATCAGTCCGCCAATCATCCGGGTTGAGGTTCCCCAGGACGTGGTCCAGCCGTGCTTCAAAGCCCCATCCTCGTCCAGAAACTGAATATCGAAGGCCTGGGAAAAGTTTTGTCCCAAAAAGTGGGAGGTGGCAATCTGCAAGGCCCGCCCATCCCCCATCAGCGCTTCCAGAGTCAAGGTATCCACCGCACCCGCGAAACGTTCACCGGCGCTCTTTCGGCCAACCACCACCGGAATCGCCAATTGCTCCTCGATGACCTGGCGATAAATTTCCAACTGCTGCTGCGTTTCCGCCCAAGCCTCATCGCGGGTGCGGTGCACGGTATGTCCTTCCTGCCATAAAAACTCGGTGGTTCGCAGAAAGGGACGAGTCGCCTTCTCCCAACGCACCACATTGGACCATTGATTCATTAGCAGGGGGAGATCGCGATAGCTGTGAATCCATTTGGAGTACATCGCCCCAATAATGGTTTCCGAAGTCGGACGAATCGCCAGGCGTTCCGCCAGTACTTCGCCGCCTCCCACGGTGACCCATGCCACTTCCGGCGAGAATCCCTCGACATGCTCAGCTTCGCGCATGAGCAGATTTTCCGGAATTAACAAGGGGAAATAGGCATTTTCGTGCCCCGTGGCCCGAAACTTCGCATTCATGGCATCCTGAATGAATTCCCACATGCGGTATCCATACGGCTTGATCACCATAAATCCCTTGACCGGCGCGTAATCCACCAAATCTGCCTTCTTAATGACGTCAATATACCACTGTGAATAATCTTTCGATTTTGGTGTAATTTCCTTCAGCACGTTTTCCACGCGCTAAACCCTCCCGCCCAAAGATGTCATCCCATACTCCCTAACAGCCTGTCCCCCATTACAGCACCTGTCCCATCTTACCATCCCGGCGAGGGAACTGACACCGTTATCCGATGTGCAGATAATGCACGAGGTCGTGATAGGTGACAAAGATAATAAACAGGAGCAGAAACGCCATGCCGACCACATGAATCATGCCTTCCCGCTCCGGATCCATGGCTCTTCGCCGTACACCTTCCACCCCCAGCAGAAAAAGGCGGCTGCCATCAAGAACCGGAACCGGCAAAATGTTGAAAAGGGCCAAGTTAGCCGACAACAAAGCGCCCAGGTAAAAGAGGTAGTACCAGCCCGCCCGCGCCGCCTGCCCCACCTTGACGGCAATTCCTACAGGTCCCATTACATCAAAGCCGTGATGTCCAGTGACCAGTTGATAGAGAGCCACAAATAGGGCGCCAGTTAACCGTACGGTCCATAAGAGCCCTTGTTTAACCGCCGCCAAAGGACCAAGACGCACCGTACGGGTGGCTAACTCAATGCCGATGAGATATTGCTTGAGACTCTTGTCATAGCGAGGATGGATGGTGAATGCCAAGTGGCGGTGTCCCCGCGCCACCACCAGGCGAATGGCCTGGTGGGCGTGGCGCCCCACCAGGGTGCTAATAGCATTGCCATTGGAAATCGCTTTGCCGTCAATGCTGAGAATGCGGTCCCCGGCGTGAAGCCCTTGGGCATGGGCCGGATAGTGGGCGATAAGATGCTGAATGGTGGTGGTGGCAACCGGCTGCCCCACGGGTCCCAACGCCAGGGTAATAAGCACGAAAGCCAGCACCAAATTCATTACTGGCCCCGCGAAGATGACCAAAAAGCGCTGCCATAACGGGCGGTTGGGATATTCATCGGGATCGTCCGATTTCTTTCCGTCCATTCCGGCCAGCCGTACATACCCACCTAACGGCACGACCCTCAGAGAATATTGCGTGTCTCCCCAGCGGTGGTGCCACAAGGTCGGTCCAAACCCGAGGGAATATTCATCCACCCGCATGCCAAATGTTTTCGCCACAAAAAAATGTCCGAGCTCATGGACAGCCACTAAGACCCCAAAAACAACAATCCAGGCGACTATGGTCACCACAGGCATCCCCCTCCCCGCTCTCTCCGTAGACCACCGCCATCACCCCGACTTGGGGGGGGAATAGGCGCCGTCGGCCATCACCTGGGCAATCGCCTTAAACATCACCGCCGTAACCGGCCCTACCAGCACTCCGCCAGCTCCGAACAATCGAATGCCGATGTATAGGGAAAATAATACCACGAGAGGATGAAGTCCGGTCCCCCGCCCCACCAGGCGCGGTTCAGCCGTTTGCCGTACCAGGGCCACGCCCGCCAACACCCCCACGAGACGAATGGCCAAGCCCAGGTTGCCGGTCGCCAGCGCTCCCAAGGCCCATGGCACTAATAAAATGGTGGGGCCCATAAAGGGTACCATGTCCAACAAACCAGCCGTCAATCCAATCAGCACCGCGTACGGAGCCCGGCAAATCAACAGGCCACCCATGGTGGCTAAGCCGGTCAGCGCCACCAAGGCAAACTCGGCCCGCATATACCCAAAAAGCCCGCCGACCATGGCCGCCGACAGCGGCCCAATGCGGTGCCGCCAGGGGGGTGGCGCCAGGGTCCGGACCGCCCTGCGGACCTGCCGCTGATCCCGCAGCATAAAAAAAGCGGCCAAAGAAGCCACCAACAATATTAGGGCCAATTCAGGCAACTGTACCAGTCCGCGCGCGATTCCCCGAGCTAGGTAGGCAGCCAAATGGTAAAGGGAATCCCACTCTTGACCCAGATTTCCCGACCCAATTCCCAACTGCCGGCGAAGGTCGTTCCACTGCTGCAAATACCGTCCAATTTCTAAAGGCCGGTCTTTAAGATAATGCGGCAGGCGATGGGAAATCTGCAACAATTCCGCCGCCAATAGAGAAAGCACCGAACCGCACAAAACAAAGAAAACCAGCAAGGCGGCCGCCAAGGAGGCCAGCACCGCCCATGCTCTCGCTAACCCCAACCCCTCAATGCGGTCTACCCATGGGCTTATTAAAAACGTCAAAGCAATGGCTACGACAAAGGGCAGCAGGTACCAAACCAACCACCGCCAAAAAATATAGGAAATAACGCCCATGGCAGTCCACAGCAACGCGGTCCGCCAATAGTGTCCTCCCGCCCTTCCCATAGCTCACCTCGGAGCTAGCCTATGCCCAAGCCTTTCAATAAATAATAGGCAAAGGGAAGAGCGAATAAGGTGGAGTCAAACCGGTCTAAGACTCCGCCATGTCCGGGCAGCACTCCGCCCGAATCTTTCACGCCCGTGTAACGCTTAAATTGGGACTCCAGCAAGTCTCCGACCACTCCTGCCGACGCCACCACCAAGGCCAACGCCGCCCCTTCCCACCAGGCCAAGTGAATAAAGCGCGAGGCTAACGCGCCAATAACAACGCCGGCGGCAACACCCCCCAAGGTTCCTTCCCAAGTTTTCGCGGGGCTAATGTGCACCATGAGTTTGTGTCGGCCAAACCGGCGTCCTACAAAATAGGCCGCCGAATCTGTAGCCCAAATAATCATAAAGAAAATTAAAACCCGGCGTCCTCCAAAAGGCATCTGACGGATGGCGATAAGAAAAATAAATAACAAGCCGATATAAAGACTCGTCCAGGCCGTCGTCAAGGCGCCCTCAAAACTTGAGGCCTCCCGACCCAGCACCACCGCACCAACGACCACCACCACCAAGCCTGCCAAAAGCCCCCACATTAATGGCAGGCGCAACGCTTGACAGGCTAACAGCGCCCAAACCCAAAAGACGCTCATACGGGCAAAAAAGGGAACCCCTTTCGCTTGGAACATCTTCTCCGACTCATAGACCATCGCCGCTTCAAATATGGCGGTAGCCCCGATCAGCGGCCATCCTCCCAAATAAATCAGCACCAATAAGATGGGAATCCCGATGGCGGCTGTAAGGATACGACGTAATAGCAACGCGCCCTCCCCTAACCCAGTCCGCCAAAACGCCGATTTCGCGCTTGGTAGCTACGGATGGCTTGGCGAAATTCTGCCGGATCAAAGTCCGGCCACAGCTTATCACTAATAAATATTTCCGCGTACGCCAATTGCCACAAAAGGAAGTTGGAAATCCGATACTCGCCGCTCGACCGGATTAGGAGATCGGGATCCGGGAGGCCCGCCGTATCTAAATACCTCGACAAGGTATCCTCCGTCAGTTCTTTCTCGCCAGATTCTCCCACCCATCGGTTGACTGCCCGCAAAATTTCGTCCCGCGCTCCGTAGTTAAGGGCCAGGTTTAAAATCAGGCGCGTCTCTTCGGCGGTCTCGGCGCGCGCCCAGGCCAAGGACTGCTGCGCTCCGGCCGGAAGACGGCCAATATCGCCGATGGTGCGTAAAGATACCCCTTCGCCTTTAAGCTCGGCGGTTTCACGAGCTAAAAATTCCACCAACAAGGTCATTAACACGTCAACTTCCTGAGACGGCCGGCGCCAATTTTCCGTCGAGAAGGCGTAGACCGTAAGCACCTCAACCCCCATACGGGCGGCTTCTTTGACGATGGGTTTGAGAGCTTTGACTCCCTGTCGATGGCCCCACGTTCGGTCAAGCCCGCGCTGCTGCGCCCAACGTCCGTTGCCATCCATGATAATTGCGATATGCCGCGGAATTTCACCAGAAGGCGCCGGGGCGTCCTCGCGATTCGACTCCCGAGCCTGCATGGGCATCCCCCTTTATAAGCCTATGGTGTCATAATATCCTTTTCGCGGTTGTCGGCCACCTCATCAAGCTCTTTAATATATTGGTCGGTGAGCCGCTGCATGTCGGTTTGACCTCGGCGCTCGTCATCTTCCGTGAGAGTCCCGGATTTCTGAGCCTTGCGCAATGAATCCAAGGAATCCCGACGGATGTTGCGCACCGCCACCTTGGCATCTTCCAATTGGCGCTTCACTTGTTTGACGAGGTCGCGGCGCCGCTCCTCCGTGAGCGGGGGAACACCAACCCGTAAGAGAGACCCGTCTACCCGCACCGACACCCCTAAATCCGCCTTCATGATAGCCTTTTCAATGTTGGCTGCCGACCCCTTGTCAAAAGGCTGCACCACCAAAACCCGAGGTTCGGGCGCACTGATACTGGCTAAATGCGAAAGCGGGGTGATGGCGCCATAGTACTCGACGGACACCTTTTCCAACAGTCCCGGATGCGCTCGGCCGGCCCGCATGCCGGACAAGTCCCGCGTAAAAGTCTCCACCGTCTTTTGCATCCGGCTTTGAGTATCCTTAAGAATGGTCTGCAACACCGCGTTCGCCTCCGCCCACATAGGTGCCGATGGGTTCGCCCAACACCACTTTGAGAATGTTTCCGTAGGTATTCATATTGAACACCACTATGGGGATGTTGTTGTCCATGCACAACGACGTGGCGGTCGCATCCATCACCTTGAGATTTTCCTTCAATACATCCAGATACCGAATCTCATCTAACACACGCGCTTTCGGGTTGGTACGCGGATCGGCGTCATAGACACCGGCCTCTTTAGTGGCCTTTAACATGACGTCGGCCTCGATTTCAGCCGCACGCAGGGCGGCGGTGGTATCGGTGGAGAAATAGGGATTGCCGTTTCCGGCGGCAAAGATAACAACCCGGCCCTTTTCCAAATGAGTCATGGCGCGGCGGCGAATGTAGGGTTCCGCCACCTCTTTCATTTCAATGGCGGTTTGCACCCGCACTTCAACGCCATGCTTTTCCAACGCATCCATCAAAGCCAGACCATTAATGACGGTGGCCAGCATGCCCATATAGTCGGCGGTGGCCCGGTCCATTCCTTTGCTGGAACCTGCCTGTCCACGCCAAATATTGCCTCCACCCACCACAACAGCCGTCTGAACCCCAAAGCTCAGCACTTCTTTAATTTGCCGCGCAATACTGTCCACCACGGTAGGGTCTATCCCGAACCCCGCCGAACCCGCCAGTGCTTCGCCTGAAATTTTCAACACCACGCGGCGGTACTTGGGTTGCTTCGTCACTACTGTGCCCCCATTTCCTCCCACCCGTAACCCTTTATCAACAGGATGCGGGCTCTGCCACCATATCTTCGCCCCGCTCATAACGGACAAAGCGGCGGATCCGAATCTGCTCTCCCAGCCGCGCGATATGCTCTTTCACCAACTGCTCGACTGTCACGTCGGGATTCTTGACAAACGGTTGCTCCAACAGACAAACTTCTTTGTAATACTTATCAATACGCCCCTGCACCATCTTTTCGACAATGGCCTCCGGCTTGCCTTCATTTTGGGCTTGGACCCGCAGCAGATTTTTTTCATGCTCAACCTGATCCTCTGGTACTTCTTGGCGATCCAGGTACAGGGGTTGACTGGCCGCGATATGTAAAGCAATGTCATGCGCCAGAGAATGAAAGTCCGCCGTATTCGCCACAAAGTCCGTTTCGCAGTTTACCTCCAACAAGACGCCAATCCGTCCTTGAGCATGGATATAGCTTTCCACCAGCCCTTCCGTGGTGCTGCGTCCCGCTTTCTTGGCAGCGGCCGCCAATCCCCGCTCGCGTAAAATATCCACGGCCCGGTCTAAATCACCCCCGACTTCTTCCAAGGCACGCTTGCACTCCATCATTCCTGCCCCGGTCCGTTCACGCAGGGCCTTTACGTCTTTTGCCGAAATACCCACAAAATATCCTCCTCGTAAGGAAGGCGACCTCACGGTCGCCTTCA
>JAJYTS010000009.1 GCA_021792935.1 Bacillota bacterium
CGCTGCCATGAGTCCGCAAGACCGGGTGCATGCGGCATTGTTGTTTGATGTGTATGGTCCGCTTTTGACGGAGCACCAGCAAGAGATCTGGCAGCTTTATTATTTGGAAGACTGGTCATTGGCTGAAATTGGGACGGAGCAGGGAATATCGCGTGCGGCTGTCCATGATTCGTTGGAACGAACTCAACGGGTGTTGCAGGATTACGAAGAGCGTCTGGGTCTGTTGGCGCAGCACCAACGACGACAAGAACGGTTGCGAACAATCATGCGGCTGATTGCGCAGCTTGCCCAGGAAAGTGTCGAGGTGCGCGCTCTGCGTGAGGCGGTGGCGCAATTGGCGGAGGAGGAGGGCTTGGCCGGTGTTTGACGCACTGACGGAAAAGTTGCAGCAGACCTTTAAGCGAATGCGCAACAAAGGGCGCCTGACGGAAGCGGATGTAAGCGAAGCCTTGCGCGAAGTACGGCTGGCTTTATTGGAAGCGGATGTCAATTTCAAAGTGGTCAAAACCTTTTTGGACGCGGTGCAGGCTCGCGCCGTAGGCCAAGATATTCTGCAAAGCTTGACCCCTCACCAAGGCGTTATCCGTATTGTCCGCGATGAGCTCATTGCTTTGATGGGCACCAGCGTAGAGCGGGTGCACATGGCTTCCAACCCTCCGACCGTTATCTATCTGGTGGGACTGCAAGGAGCGGGGAAAACCACTGCAGCCGCGAAGCTGGCCCGCATGCTGCGTCATCAGGGGCGACAGCCGCTGTTAGTGGCGGCGGACGTATACCGCCCGGCGGCTATTGATCAGTTGAAGGTGCTGGCTGAGAAGATTCAGGTTCCGGTGGTGGCCGACGCCGACGCGTCGCCTTTGGCTTTGGCCGAACAGGGCATCAAAATGTCCAAGCGGTTGGCTAAAGATGTGGTGATTATCGACACCGCGGGGCGTCTGCATGTTGATGAGGATCTCATGGGTGAATTGGAATCCATGAACCGCAAGGTTCCCGGACATGAATTGCTGCTGGTAGTTGATGCCATGACCGGGCAGGATGCCGTACGGGTAGCCACCGCGTTTAAGGAGCGCTTGCCGTTAACCGGCGCGATCATGACCAAGATGGACGGCGACGCCCGAGGCGGCGCGGCTCTTTCCATTCGGCAGGTGGCGGCTTTGCCCATTAAGCTGGTGGGGTCAGGCGAGAAGCTGGAGGATTTGGAGCCCTTCGTTCCTCAGCGCATGGCCTCGCGCATTCTTGGCATGGGAGATTTGGAGAGCCTGATTGAAAAGGCTGAAGCTGCCATGGACCGGGATGACACGCAAGCCTTGGCCGCTAAGATTGATAAGGCGGACTTCACTTTGGAGGACTTCCGGGGAATGATGCAGCAGGTGAAGAAAATGGGCCCCTTGTCCAAGGTGATGGAAATGATGCCGGGGATGGGCGGTCAATGGGCAAAAGTCAAGGATAAAGTGGATGACCGAAGCATGATTCGGGTGGAGGCTATCCTAAATTCCATGAACAAGCGGGAGTTGGCCCGTCCCGAACTTCTGGACGCCAGCCGGCGCTTGCGCATCGCCCGCGGCAGCGGTACCACCGTGCAGGAAGTGAACCGGCTCATGAAACAGTTTGATGAGTTAAAAAAAGTGATGAAGCAGATGAAGGGAAAAAAAGGGCGGCGGATGGGCCGAATGCCGTTCCCTCCCTTTAATTGAGAGCGAAAGGAGGATTTTTAATGGTAAAGATTCGTTTGCGTCGCATGGGGGCTAAGAAGCGTCCGTTTTACCGG
This sequence comes from Bacillota bacterium, assembly GCA_021792935.1. Classification (GTDB taxonomy): domain Bacteria; phylum Bacillota; class Sulfobacillia; order Sulfobacillales; family Sulfobacillaceae; genus Sulfobacillus_B. The sequence continues at coordinate 1,769 of JAJYTS010000009.1, forward strand.
GTGGTGGTGGCGGACGCCCGTTCACCCCGGGATGGACGCTACATTGAAGAGATTGGCTATTACGATCCCACCAAGGATCCGGCTGTCATCAAGATTGACGAGGACAAGGCGGTGCGCTGGATTAACAATGGGGCTCAGCCGACCGATACGGCACGCTCCTTGTTGAAAAAGACCGGAGTGCTGAAAAAGGTGCACGAGTTAAAGCAGCTTCAGTCTAAGGCCAATGAATCGTAAGAACGCCCAGGTTTGGCCCGGACATGTCATGGTGGGTGAAGTCACGTCCCCATTTGGCATTGACGGTTCAATTCGGGTGTTTCCCACTACTGACTTTCCAGAACGGTTGGTGCGCTTGCAAAAAGTGGCGGTCGACCGCTTGGGGGAGGAGCGGGCTGTGGTGGCGAGTCGTTTGGCCCCGCCGGTGGCGGTGATGAAACTGGCCGGTTTTATGACCCGGGATCAGGCCGAGACTCTTCGGGGGGCCATTTTAATGGTGGCTGAGGAGCACTTGCCGGAACTCCCGGAAGGCGACTATTATTGGCATCAGTTGGTAGGGCTGCGGGTTGTGGAAAGCGGCACCGACCGATTTCTCGGTCCGTTGACGCATGTGTTGCGCACGGGTGCCGGCCACGACGTGTTTGAGGTGGAGAGGGCAGGGAAAAAGCCGCTTTTAATTCCTTCCCTTAAGTCTATCGTCAAGCAGGTTGACCTCAGCCAGGGCCGGATGGTGGTGGAGCTGCCGCCCGGTCTTGAGGATGTCGCGGACTGATGCTTATTCAAGTGGTCACGCTGTTTCCAGAGATGTTTGCGGGAGTGCTGGATTCAAGCATTTTGAAGCGGGCACGTCGCGGCGGACGATTGGACGTGCATTTGGTGCCGCTTCGTCCCTTTGGCGTGGGACTCCATCGTCAAACCGATGATTACCCGTTTGGCGGCGGAGTGGGCATGCTGTTAAGGGCGGATGTGGTGGTTCCTGCTGTGGAATGGGCCATGATGCATGCAAAGGCGTCAGCCCACGTGGTCTTTACCTCGCCGCAGGGGCGCCTGTTTACACAGGAAGTGGCCCGGGAGTTGAGCCGACTCGAACATGTGATTATTGTAGCCGGTCATTACGAAGGAATCGACGAGCGGGCACGGGCGCTGTTGCAAGCGGATGAGATTTCTATTGGAGATTTCGTTTTAACCGGCGGTGAGTTGCCGGCGATGGTGATGGTGGATGGTCTAGCAAGGCTTTTGCCGGGCGTGCTGGGATCCAGCCGCGGGGCCGAGGATGACTCCTTCAGCCGCGAGAACGGTTGGTTGGAAGGCCCCCAGTATACCCGTCCCGAAACCTATCGCGGGTTGGCGGTGCCGTCGGTATTGACGGAAGGCAATCATGAGGCCATCCGGCAATATCTGAATTCCATGGCAGAGCGGCGGACCCGGGAACGACGGCCGGATTTGCTTGCGGATCAGGAGTGAAGGGAGGTTGAACCATGGATTACATTAAGTTGTTGGAAGAGGATCAGATGAAAGCGGATATCCCCCCCTTTCGGGCTGGTGATACCGTGAAGGTGGCGGTTAAGATTAAAGAGGGCAATCGCGAGCGCGTGCAAATGTTTGAAGGGGTCGTAATTCGCAGGCGCGGTGAGGGATTGTCCAAAACCTTTACCGTGCGCCGGGTCAGCTATGGAGTTGGGGTAGAGCGAACCTTTTTGCTTCATTCGCCCCGCGTCGAGTCTATTCAAGTAGTGCGACGCGGCAGGGTGCGGCGCGCACGCCTCTATTACCTGCGTCAGTTGCGGGGGAAGGCGGCTCGCATTCGCGAGCGGCGCTAACACCGTGGGCGAAGGCGGCTGGCCTTCGCCCTGTTATTTTCATGGGTGGGGTGACGTGGTGGAAAATCGGCGTAAAAAGAGCGGCGCGCGCGAATTTGTTGAGACCTTGGCCATTGCCCTGGTATTGGCATTTTTAATTCGCGCCTTCGTGTTCGAATCCTTTCGAGTGGACGGCAGATCCATGCAGCCGACCCTGTTTACTAATGAAAGAGTACTGGTGAACAAACTCGCCTTTGATCTAGGAAAGCCCAAGACGGGAGAGATTATCGTCTTTCAAAGCCCGCTGATTCCCAGTGAGGATTGGATTAAGCGAGTGATTGGGGTTCCGGGAGACACGGTCAGCATCCGTCACAACACCGTTTATATTAACGGCAAGGTCTATCCTGAGCCGTTTCTCAAGTATCGCCAATCAAGCAATTACGGTCCCGTAAAAGTTCCGCCGGGCCACTTGTTTGTTTTAGGCGACAACCGGCCCATCAGCGAGGATAGCCGCTACTTCGGCATGTTGGCCGAGTCGCGGGTGCGGGGACAGGCTTTCGTGATATGGTGGCCCTTAAATAGCCTGCGGTGGCTTCCGTAATGTCCGCTCAGGGCTGGTATCCCGGCCACATGGTGGCCACTCAGAAAACCATTCGCGAACTGGCCCCATATCTTTCGGCCTTTATCGAAGTGGTGGATGCTCGTGCCCCAGAATTGACCCGCCATCGTCCCTTGGCAAAGTGGGTAGGCCACACCCCCATTATTTTAGTGCTGAATAAAAGCGACACCGCCGAGGCGGACTGTACCAAACGATGGCTTGCGCGGTATCAAGCGGAGGGGATAGCCGCGGCTGCCGTGTCCGCGCAGTCAGGTCATTCTTACCGGGAACTTGGGCGGGTGGTGGCCGCGACCCTTCGTCCCCCGTATCGACTGTCGGTGGTCGGGTTGCCTAATTTAGGGAAGTCCACCGTTCTAAACCGCATGGTCGGCAAAAACCGGGTACGGACGGGAGCCAAGCCGGGACTCACCCGGGGGCCGCAGTGGATTCGCTTGGAGGGTGGCTGGGAGTGGCTCGATCTTCCTGGCGTGGTCACCCCGTCCAAGTCGCGCGACTGGCGTCTTAAGCTGTTGGGTGTGGTGCCGGTGGATCCGAATGACGCCGAGGAGATTGCCGCGGAAGTTTGGCGGCTGTATCATCCAAACGCGGGTGACGGCGACTGGTTGCAATGGGGCCGCCAACGAGGGTATTTGTCGGCAGGGGGTCAAGTTGACAGCCATCGTACCGCGGATGCCCTTATCGCGGGGTTTCGCAGCGCGCGACTAGGCCGGGTGAGCCTGGAGGAACCATCCTGATGAATCGGCCCACATGGAACCAACTCAATATTTTCGAAGAGGTATTTCGCGGTCAAGGGCTTTTGGTGGCCGGAACCGACGAGGTGGGCCGGGGACCCTTAGCGGGTCCGGTAGTGGCCGCGGCCGTGATTTTAAATGCCAGCCATTCCATTGAGGGATTGGATGATTCCAAGCGCCTTTCTCCCGGGGCGCGCCTGCAATTGACCGCCCTTATCCAAAGCCGGGCCTTGGCCATCGGTATTGGCGCTGTCGGACCCCGTACGATTGAACGCATCAATATTCTTGAGGCCTCGCGTTTAGCGATGCGCCGCGCCATTGCCCGCCTATCTATGCGGCCTCACATTGTTTTGTCTGACGCCATGGCTCTTCCTCATGCACCATATCGGACCGTGGCGTTAATCCGTGGTGACCAGCGCTCCGCTTCCATCGCGGCGGCCTCCATTGTGGCCAAGGTCGTGCGCGACCGCTATATGGAAGATTTACACCGCCAATTCCCTCAGTATGGGTTTGAGCAACATAAGGGATATGCCACGCAGAGCCACCGGGACGCCATCCGGCGCTTCGGCCCCTGTGGGGCCCACCGTGCCACTTTTTTGCATAGCCGCAAGTAATCCTCATTGCGGGTCAGTTGAGCGAGTCCGCCGTGCCCGTTCGCTTTCACTTGCCGCCATGGCGCCAACGGGCATGGGCTGCTTCTTCTAGATCTTTCGCCGGATGCCGGTGAAAAATTCCTGTCGCTGGGGTGTCGCTTCGGCATCCCCAATCTCAACACTCTGATGAGGGCTAGTCCCACGGAAGCGATACTGGACGGAGAGAATCTGAAGATCGCGCTTGGCGGCGGGTGCGCCAATTATGGCGCGCCGGGGATACCATCGACTAACTGGTCCACGACTTCACGACCATTACCCATGGTCTAGAAACTCTGAAACCGACCGGCGGCGTCCGAATGCTGACTATCCGCCGCCATTGGCGCACCACTCGACGTGTACTGCGTTAGGAGTGAAAATCGTAGCGGCATGGGGCTTTTGGCAACCTATCGACCTCGCAATACGCGGGATTTACACCAAAGCAGGGGCGCCCTTTCGCCAAGACGCTGGTCGCATCCAACCTTTGTAGCTAGATTTTGGCAGGGTAGGTCACTGGCACGCGTACCCAATAGTCGATGCCGATGGGACTAACCTCCCATCTATAGGTGCACATGACCCAGCAAAAAGCCGAGAATCACGGTAAGAACAGGAAGGACAATGGCCACCCAAGTGCTGACACGATTGGCTAATCGCACCTCCAATCCGTCCATTCTGTTATCTAAGCCGTCCATTCTTTTATCCAAGCCGTCCATCCGGTGATTGAGCGTGGTGCTCACGTCCTCAAGGCGCTGTGAAAGATTGGTGTTCACCTCTTCAATTCGCTTGGAGAGATTCGTATTCACCTCTTCAATCCGCTTGGAGAGATTGGTGTTTACGTCATCAATACGCCGAGCGAGATTCGTCCCCATATCGTCAATGCGCGCGTTCACGTCGCCCAATCGGTCGAAAAATCGCGGGCATTCGGATTTCTTATGGCTTTCGAAATACCAATAGGTGCCATTTGTTCGCGGGTTCGTCTTGGTTATCGTATCGGCCAAGAGTTGGTGTCCTGTTGCAGCGATGGCGGGAACCCGTCATCCCTCTGTCATACCAAGCTAAAGGAATGGGGCATTTCGCGCGGTGGCCCGCGGTCATGGATGGTGCCTCGGCGTATCCTGTGGCAGTACTCATGAGCTGCCATTTCAAGTCTTTATAAACTCTTTATTTCGCTATCGCGGGTTCATAATACTCAGCTAATATCATCAGCCCTGGGGACGGAAGGTATCTAGGGAGGCTGAACCATGAACCAAGTACTTGAGTTGGATCCCTATGTTGGAGAGACACCCGCCGTGGGCTTGCGGATCGAGGAGATTTCGGTGCGCGTCGGCAAGCACATGGTGTTGGAGGGCGTGTCGATGGATTTGCCGGGTGGGAAGATAAGCGCCTTGGTAGGACCCAGCGGCAGCGGAAAGTCCAGCTTGCTGCGTGTCCTGAACCGCTTATGGGACGGGATTCCACGGGCACGGGTCGAAGGCGCCGTTTGGTACCAAGGCGTCAATTTGTATGGACGGGGGGTCGATGTGGCAGCGGTGCGCAGTCGCATTGGAATGGTTTTTCAACGCCCCACGCCCTTTCCCAAGAGCATCGTTCAAAATATTTCTTTGCCTCTGGCCGTACATGGGTATCCGCGTTCCGAGATCGCTGATCGGGTGCAAGCAAGTCTCAAAACAGTCGGATTATGGGATGAGGTGGCCAATCGTCTGGGAACCTCGGCTTTGGCGCTTTCGGGAGGACAGCAGCAGCGCCTTTGTATCGCCCGGGCGTTAGCGATTCAACCCGACATTTTACTGATGGATGAACCCGCTTCGGCCCTGGACCCCAAGTCACGAGGACGGATTGATGACCTTATCCTCTCCCTCAGGGATGCGGTGACAGTATTGTTGGTAACTCACCATCTTGAAGAAGCGGAACGAGTTAGCGACCGGCTCGGGGTATTGATGGACGGCCGTCTGCAAGCTTTCGGACCTACTCAAGAACTCTTTCGTTCGGCCCCCGAGAAAGTCGCCCAGTATTTGCGTCACGGCAGCGGCAATTGATGATTCCAACAACAAGAAGGAGTGGCAATATGAAAAGTGGCGTGCTGGCAACAATGGCGACGATGGCTGTGATGGGTGCGACGTTACTTGCCGGTTGCGGAACACCCGCGGCCACGAACACAAGTGCGCACGGGTCAAAAATCAACATTCTTGAAACCGGCTCAACTTTGCTCTTCCCTCTGTTTTCGAAGTGGGTTCCATCTTATGAGTCCTCGCATCACAATGTCTCGATTACTCCCGCCGGAACCGGAAGCGGGACCGGGATTGCTCAAGCCTTGGCCGGGTCTGTTCAGATTGGCGCTTCCGACGCCTATATGTCCTCGTCGCAAATGAAGCCTGGCATCCTGAATATTCCCTTAGCGATTTCCGCCCAGGTTGTCGCTTATAATCTGCCGGGTCTTAATGGCCGCCATCTAAACCTTTCCGGGCGCATTCTGGCCGGTATTTATACGGGTCATATCACCTCCTGGGACGATCCGGAAATCGCGGCGGCCAACCCCGGGGTGGTTCTTCCTCATCACGCGATTATTCCTATACGCCGCAGCGACGCGTCAGGCGATAGTTTTCTCTTCACCTCTTATCTAACCGACACGGCCCCAACTCTGTGGAACGCCGGTTTTTCTACTTCGCCCAATTGGCCGGCGGTGTCAGGCGAGGTTAGTGAAGACGGCAACGGAGGCATGGTGGACGGTTTGAAGGCCAATCCTTATTCCCTCGCTTACGTCGGCATCTCGTACCTTAATAGTATGGAATCGGACAACCTCGGCTATGCGGCTTTGCAGGACAAAAGCGGCCAGTATGTCTTACCTCTGGCTTCTAATATTACCCGGGCGGCGTCCGCCATGGTGTCCCATACACCAGCGGATGAAAGGGTTTCACTTATCGACGCTCCGGGCAGCGATGCCTATCCCATTATCAACTATGAGTACGCGATTGTGCAGTCTCATCAAACCAGCGGCTCGACGGCTGCCGCATTAAAGACGTTTATGCGGTGGGCCATTTCCTCTTCAGGCGGCAGCGCTCCCGCTTTTCTCAAAACGGTTCACTTTTTGCCGCTGCCGGCGTCGGTAGTCCGCCTCAGCCTTAACCAGATCCATGCGATTCATTAGACAACGTCGGGCAGACCGGGTGGTGGGCGCCCTGTTGGGGATGGGCGCCCTTGCCCCGCTTGTCGTTGTGGTGGGGCTTTTAAGCTATTTGGTTGAGTCCTCCTGGCCGGTCTGGCGCATGATGGGCTGGCACTTTTTTACGGGCCAATTGTGGAATTTGGGAAACTTGTATGCCGCGCGTCCCGCTATTGTTCACGGTGTTCCGGTAATGCCGGGCGCCTCCTTTGGCGCCCTGGTCTTTATTCTGGGCACCGCGCTGACGTCGTTCATGGCGTTGGCATTGGCGGTGCCGCTGGGCTTTTTTGTGGCGGCTGCCAGCGGGTATTTCGTTCACGGCCGCTGGCGCGTGGTCATGGCGGGGCTGGTGGAGATGATGGCGGGCATTCCCAGCGTCATCTTTGGACTGTGGGGGCTGATGGTGGTGGCTCCCGCTTGGGCTCATCATGTGGGGCCTTTGTTGAATCGTGTCTTGCATCATTTGCCTTTCTTTACCGGGCCCGTTCAAAGCGAGACGAATCTCACCGTGGCCGTGGTTGTGATTACTCTCATGATTGTGCCTATTATCGCCGCCACCATTCGCGCCGTGATGGAGCGGGTGCCGCGCGAACTGGTGGAAAGCGGACTGGCCCTGGGGTGGACCGAGGCCGAAACATTTTGGCGGCTGGTGTGGCCTTACGCGCGTTCCGCGGTTATCGGGGGCGCGATATTGGGGTTGGGGCGGGCGCTGGGAGAAACCATGGCGGTGCTGATGGTGAGTGGCGATGCCCTAAACGTTTTGCCACGGAACATCTACAGCTCCATTTCGACAATGGCCGCTACCATCGCTGGGCAATTGGACGCTGCCTTGACTGACCCTACCAAAATGGCTATTCACGCCTTGGGCGCTTTGGGATTAGTGCTGTTTGCCGCTACCTTTGTGGTCAATATTCTGGCTCGCGTGATTGTCAATCGTTCCACGGCACAATTGCGGGCGGTGACCAAGAATGGCTGAGATGATGTTGAAGGAGTTGTCTATGAGACGATTGCGAGTGGGACTTTCGCGGCGGCTGAAATCAGGTTTATGGCGCGGTGTGTCGGTAACAGCGGCCATGGCTATGATTGCCTTATTGGGACTGATTTTCTGGACGGTCATTAAGGGGTCGCTTCCCGCTTGGAGTTGGTCGGTATTGACTACCCCCACCCAAGGGCTGGCGGGCGGGCTGGAAAACGCGATTGTCGGCACGTTGTGGCTGGGGCTCTTAACTATGCTCGGGGTAGCCATCGCCGGCATCGCCACAGGCATTTACGCGGCCGTGTACGCGCCTTTGTGGGCGCGCGAGTCCATCCTCTTTATCAGCGACGTGCTCTCGGGAGTTCCGTCGATTGTTTTTGGCTATGTAGGGTATCTGGCCTTTGTGGTGGCGTTTGGCTGGGGGTTTTCCGCATTGGCGGCGGCCCTCACCTTGACCATGCTGTCGCTGCCGTATATGGTGCGCAATACTTATCAGTCTTTCGCCAAAGTCCCTATTCACCTGATTGACTCCGCCAGGGCCTTGGGGTTTTCCCGCGCCCGTACCATTTGGTCTCTGATGTGGCCGAGTTCCTGGGGCGGAATGGCCGCGGGCTCCATTTTGGCGCTGTCGGTGGCCATGGGGGAAACCGCCCCCTTGATTTACACGGCGGAATGGTCGCAAAACTTGCCGTCATGGGATTTAACCCATCACTCCGTGGCATATCTCACGTATGTTGTCTGGACATTTATTCAAGAGCCTTATCCCCAAGCCAATGCCCTGGCATATATGGCCGGTCTGGTGCTAATGCTGGTGATAGGGGCGGTGTCGTTCGGCGCCCGTGTGAGAGAGTTTGGTCGCGCGCGTTAGGACCGCGGTCAGGGTGGGTAAAGAGTCTCGGGATGGGAGATGGCGTCGTGGATCAGAGGCGCCTTCCCACGCACTTTGCGGAGGGGAAAAGGATAAAACTATTCTCGCCTTACCGTTGGTGATTGCGCATCCGGTATCCCACGCCGCGCACCGTTTCGATTTCTCCTTGACCTTCCTCCCCGAGCTTTTCTCGTAAGTTTTTGATGTGCACATTGACGGTTCGGGCATCCCCACCCACTTCATATCCCCATACTTGGCGGAGCAAATCTTGTCGCGAAAAGACTCGTCCAGGATTTCTCAGCAGGAGTGACAGCAGCTCAAATTCCGTGCTGGTCAGATTGACAGGCCGACCTTGGACGGTCGCTTCGCGCCGGTCAAGATTGATGGCAATTCCGTTCCAGGTCAAGTCGGTTTCTATTGACCGGGTTTCTTGGCGACGGAACATCGCTTTTACGCGGGCGCTGAGCTCTCGAACAGAAAATGGTTTGACCACATAGTCGTCCGCGCCCAGTTCTAACCCTACCACCCGGTCAACTTCTTCTTTGCGGGCCGAGAGTATGATGATGGGTACCGTGGAATGAGTGCGCAGTTCACGCAATACTTCCAGCCCGACGATTCCGGGAAGCATCAGATCCAAAATGATTAAATCGGGATGGTGGCTTTTCGCGGTTATTATCGCGTCAATTCCGTTTTCCGCCGTGAGAACTCGAAATCCGTCGTGCTCAAGTCGGTGGCGGATAAGGAGAATAATGGCCGGCTCGTCGTCGACAACTAAAATGGTGCGCATCAGCAGCAGCCCTCCTGCCCCTTAGATGCGGGTTTTATGTTGCTATAAGGGTATATAACCCGTATTAAGATCCCGTGAGAACCTTATTAAGGTTTGAAAAATATTTTGGCGGGGCGGTCTTGCTTGGCTTTGACGGAACAGGTGGCCGAGGGTCCCCAAAATCGCGCGTCCCAGGGCTTGGGGACTCCCGGATGCCACGCGGACTCTCGCCTAAGGGCCGCCATGACCAGATAAGGTCCGCAGCCGGGGCGCCAGCGACGCGCGGGGTTGTCGGCCAGCACCCGCAGAGGATGCCAAAGATGGTCCATTCCCCGGGGTTGGGTGCCGGCGATGTACCATCCTCCTTGAATGTCGTGGAGCGGGGTATACGCCCCTGCACGTTTTCCCGAGGTGATGCTTATGCGGCGAACGTAAATGAGACCGGGTGGTTGGGAAAAGCGCTGAGGTTTCAGGTGCAAGGCTTGATTGACCGACCGCATGATTTGTTGCCAAATGGGCCCGGCCGCCACCGCCCCGTAGGCGGGACCGCTTCCGCTGTCGGTGTAGGGCTGGGCGATTTCGCCGACCCGGTTTCCTTCCCACACCCCTACCAGAATTTGTGGTTCATAGCCGATGAACCAGGCGTCGGATTCCTGGGTGTTGGTTCCACTCTTGGCCGCCGCCGGCCTTCCTATACCCAGACGTGACCCGGTGGCTAGCGCGCCAGGTCCGATACCCTTCAAAGGATGGGGATTTAAGACGCCCTCCAGCATATTGGTGAGAAGAAAGGCTTCTTGCGGAGTGAGCGCTTGGCGTGTTTGAACGGGTGCGTGAAACAGCACTTGGCGGTGCCAGGTGACCTGGGTGACGAAGACGGGCTGGAGCAGGCGTCCACTATTGTCCAGGGCACCATAAGCCCGAGTCATCGCCAGCAAGCTGGTGTTGACGCCGAGAGCCGACCCGAGGTTGTGCGCTTGACTGGCAGGTACGCTGATGGCAAAGTGCTGGCGCAAGAAACTGATACCGTATGCCAGGCCAATTTTTTTCAGCACGTGAACGGCGGCGTCATTGTCGGAAATTGCCAGGGCGTCCTTAAGGTTGATATATCCTCGGTATTGATTATCGTCGTTGGCGGGCCACCACGACTGACCCTGGACGTTTTGGTAGAGGGGCACATCTTGAACTACAGACATTTCCGTATAGCCTTTGGCCAGAGCGGGCGCGTAATCCAACAGCGGCTTGATGGTGGAGCCGGTGGAACGGTTGGAGTCCAGGGCTAAGTCTTCCTGCAAAAAGGTAAAGTGGCGGCGGCCGCCAATAATGGCCCAAACATGGCCGTTTTTAGGGTTTTCCACGATAGCGGAGGCTTCATGATGGGGATAGCGGGCTTTAGATTTCCCAAAATTTTTGTTCATCCATTGGTCGACAGCCGCTTGCGCGGCTTGATACGCCTGGGGGCGCAGGGCGGTATGAATGCGCAGGCCCCCGTATAATATTTGATTCATGGTAAAGCCATGGCTCAATAGTTCGCTGATGACCCGGTCCACATACCAAGGATACGGGTATTGGCCTGAGCCGGAAGTTGGCGCTTTTGGATGAAGTCCTAGAGGCGCCTTAAAGGCGCGCTGGGCACTGGCTGGGGATATGTCATGGTAGCGGACCATGGCATCCAGCACCTGCCGCTGTCGTTCTTTAGCCTCTCGCATGTGGGTGATGGGGTCGTACGCGCTCGGGGCTTGCGGGAGTCCCGCCAGCAAGGAGGCCTGCGCCAAGCTGAGCCTAGCCGGGGTGGTGTCAAAATATATGTGGGCCGCCGCCTTTATTCCCTCGGCTCCTTGCCCGTAATAGACGGCGTTGAGATACATGTCGAGAATCGTATTTTTGCTGTATTGATGGGCCAGCTCAATCCCCAGCAGAAATTCTTGGATTTTGCGGCTGAGCGACTTTTGGTCACTGAGAAAGAGATTCTTGGCCAATTGTTCGGTGATGGTGCTGGCTCCCTGCAGGGGCGCCCGGTGCCGAATGTCGACCAAAGCGGCTCTTGCGATGGAGCGGATGTCAAATCCGGGGTTTTGATAAAAGGAGTGATCTTCAACGGCAATTACCGCCTCATCCAGTTGCGGAGAAATCCGGGACAAGGGGATCGCTTGTCGTACGGGACCTCCGAGACGCGCGATAATTTTTCCTTGGCTGTCATAGACCAGGGAACTGGGCGAGCTTTTGAAGCGCGCTCCCAAATGGGCTGTCGACGGCAGTTGTTGTGACACTCGGATAAGGGCCAGGAGGCAGAAGCCGCCTGCCATCAGTGCCAGCAGAGCGGCCAGCCGGCCTCGACGGAGACGGCGCCGGGGGGGCGTCAGCCGCGTCCCGCAGTGTTGGCACACGCTCTCCCTGGCGCGGTTGGCAGTGCCGCAGGAGGGGCAAATCATGGTGACCACCTCAAGAGGACAGGGTCCCAAACGGGTCCATCATATCGGAGAGCCTGTCCTTCCTGCACGAAAATTATGTCGGCTATCCCAGTAATCGGCCAAAAATTTCCGGCGTCATGGGGAGCCCGCCAATATTGGTTGTCCAGACTTCGCCATGACGACCTATTCCCGAGCGCAATCGCCCATCACCCTCATCCGCAATTCTTGAGGCGGGCCTTGGTGATATCATCGCGCGCACTCCATCACAATTACTTTGCTAAAGACCGCTTAGAGTGGTTGCATTTCTAGCGTGGGGCCGCATAATGCGATATTATGGGGACGCTTATGAACGGGAGGTGGCCGATTGCCGAAGCCAAAGCCCTTGATTATTGTGGAATCACCGGCTAAAGCAAAAACTATCGGGCGTTTTTTGGGAAGCCGCTATCAAGTGAAGGCAACCATGGGGCACGTGCGCGACTTGCCCAAGAGTCAATTCGGGGTTGACGTGGAGAAAGAATTTGAACCCCGCTATATTACCATTCGCGGCAAAGGCAGCTTGGTTAAAGAGCTTAAAGATGCCGCCAAGAAGACCGATCGGGTATATCTGGCGACCGACCCTGATAGGGAAGGGGAAGCCATCGCCTGGCATCTCAGTGAAACGCTGGGGATTTTGCCAAGCCGGGCACAGCGCATCGAGTTTCATGAGATTACCAAGGATGCCGTCACCGATGCTATCCGACGCGCCCGCCCCATTAATATGAATTTGGTCGACGCGCAGCAGGCGCGCCGGGTGCTGGACCGCGTGGTGGGCTATCAACTTTCGCCTTTGCTCTGGCGGAAAGTTCGGCCGGGATTGTCGGCAGGGCGGGTGCAGTCAGCGGCATTGAAGCTGATTGTGGATCGCGAGCGGGAATTTAAAGCGTTTAAGCCGGAGGAATATTATACGGTTCATTTAATGGCTGATTCCCAGCCTCCCTTGCCGGCGGAATACTTTGGCCCCTGGGGAGAAAAAGGCCGGGTGAGCCAGTCTGAGGCCTTGCGCATTCTTGAGGAAGTCCCGTCGGGCGCCGATATTCTCGTGCAATCGGTCAAAACGCGGGAGCGACGCCGTTTTCCGGCAGCCCCCTTTACCACTTCCACACTGCAGCAAGAAGCGTCACGCCGCCTGGGATTCTCAGTAAAGCGCACCATGGCCGTGGCACAGCAGCTTTATGAAGGATTGGAAGTGAAAGGCGAGGGCAATGTCGGTCTGGTGACATACATCCGCACCGATTCCACCCGGGTGGCGGATATTGCCCAAGCCGACGCCAAAACTTATATTGACGCCACTTATGGTTCCGAGTATGGGAAGGGGAGCGGTCCCGCGCGGACGGAAAAGGCTAAGCCGGGAGTGCAAGACGCGCATGAGGCCATACGCCCGACAGCCGTGGGACGTCATCCCGACACGTTGAAGGGGTCTTTGAGCCGGGATCAGTTGCGACTCTACCGCCTCATTTGGGAGCGGTTTGTGGCCAGTCAAATGGCCCCCATGGTGTATGATGCCACGACGGTCGATTTAATGGCGGGCCAGCATCAGTTTAGGGCGCATGGAGCCCTGGTCAAGTTTGCCGGTTTTACCGTGCTGTATCAGGAAACCCGCGAGGAGAGCGACAAGAGCGCCGACGACGCGAGTGGCAGTCCCTTGCCGCAACTATCTGAGGGTCAGAGTCTCAAGGCGGTGCAGGTCGATTCCAGCCAGCATTTTACCGAGCCGCCCCCTCGTTTCACCGAGGCCAGCCTGGTAAAGACCTTAGAAGAACTAGGGGTGGGACGTCCGTCAACCTACGCCCCGATTATTGACACATTGCTGCAGCGCGATTATGTGCGGCGAGAGCAAAAGCGGCTCATGCCCACCGACCTCGGCGTTGTGGTGGTAGACCTGCTGCAGAGCTACTTTCCTGAAATTGTAGATATTTCCTTTACCGCCGCGATTGAGGGCCGCCTGGATCAGGTGGAGGAGGCCGAGATGAGTTGGCGCGAGGTGCTGCGCGATTTCTACGGTCCATTTTCGCAAGAGTTGGCGCGTGCCGATCAAGATATTGAAAAAGTGGCGGTACCCGTCGAGGCGACCGATGAAAAATGCGCTCAATGCGGGAAGCCCATGGTGGTCAAATATGGTCGCTTTGGAAAGTTCCTGGCCTGTTCCGGGTATCCTGAATGCAAAAACACGCAGCCATTGGTGGAAAAGACGGGCGGGGCTTGTCCCAAGTGCGGGTCGGATTTGGTGGTGCGCCGCAGCAAGCGGGGCCGTACGTTTTACGGTTGCCGCGCCTACCCGTCCTGCGATTTCGTTACCTGGTGGCGGCCCACCGAAAAGAATTGTCCACGCTGCGGCTCTTCCATGGCGTTGCGACGAAAGGGTCGGCAGGACACCCTAGTGTGTTTGAGAGAGGGATGTGGTTTTGAAGAAGAGGCTCAATGACCGCATTGCGGTCGTGGGGGGAGGATTGGCCGGTTGCGAGGCCGCCTGGCAATTAGCGCAGCGCGGCCTTGAGGTTGATCTTTATGAAATGCGGCCTGAGGTTATGACTCCCGCCCATCACACCTCGGCGCTGGCGGAATTGGTTTGCTCCAACTCTTTCGGGGGAGATGAAGGCTTGTCGCCGGCCGCTCTGTTGAAGGCGGAAATGCGGCTTTTCGACTCGCTCATTCTTAACGCGGGCGCGGACGCGCGGGTGGAAGCGGGGTCCGCTTTGGCAGTGGATCGCGAAGGCTTCAGCCAGGCGGTGACGGCTGTCATTGAGGCCCACCCTCGCATAACCGTGAACCGAAGCCTGGTGGAAAAGATTCCTGAGGGTCCCGCCATTTTGGCTACCGGCCCCTTAACCCACGCCTCTTTAAGCAAAGATTTAATGGAGACTTTAGGGGACAACCCGCTCTCCTTTTTTGACGCGGCCGCCCCCATTCTGTTTGGCGACTCCATCGACATGAACCATGCTTTTTGGGGATCGCGGGAAGGCGGGCAGGATTATATCAACTGCCCATTGACGAAAGTGGAATATGAACCATTTTATGAGGCTTTGATTGGGGCGGAGCAGCATGAGCGCCACGATTTTGAGGAAGCCGCCTTCTTTGAAGGCTGCCTTCCTATTGAGGAATTAGCCCGGCGGGGAAAACGCACTCCCTTGTTTGGACCGATGAAGCCAACCGGCCTGTCCAACCCTTTTGAGGATGGACGGCGGCCTTACGCCGTGGTGCAGCTGCGGCGCGACAACGCCGCGGGTTCGCTGTGGAGCATGGTGGGGTTTCAGACCAATCTGCGCTGGGGGGAGCAAAAGCGGGTGTTTCGCCTGATCCCGGCTCTCGCGGGTGCGGAATTCGCCCGTTATGGGGTGATGCACCGCAATACCTATTTGAGGAGCCCCTCTATTTTAGACGCCACGCTGGCCGTGCGGGGGCGCCCCCAGTTATTTCTGGCCGGGCAGATGATTGGGGTGGAAGGTTATATGGAATCGACCGCCGCCGGGATTGTGGCGGCCTTAAATTTGGCCAGGATGGCGGCTGGTCAAGATCTCCTGCAATTCCCCCGCGAAACCATGATGGGAGCCCTGATGCATTATATCAGCCACGCCGATCCCCAGCATTTTCAACCCATGAACGCGTCATTTGGGTTATTTGAGGTCCCGGACGAAGTTCGGCAAATGAAGGAGAAGAGGGCGCGGCGCCAGTGGTTGGCGGATAGGGCCCTGGGACGTCTACGTACCTTTTTGGGTGAGACTCATGCCCGATATGCCTAGCCCCGCCCACTCCCTTATGCAAGCCTATCTGCGCCACTTGGACGCGGTTGAGGAAGTGTCGGAGCATACACTCAAAGCCTATACGAGCGATTTGACACAGTTTTTGCGATTTGTGGGGCCGCTTGAGGGGGTGGACGCCAAGCTGGTCCGGCGTTATTTAGCCCATTTGGGAAGCCGCGGAGTATCGGCGCGCAGTGTCGCCCGCAAACTGTCGGTGATTCGAAGTTTCTTTCGATATTTAGAGCGGGAAGATCTGGCGTTGGCCAATCCCGCCAAGCGGGTTTTGGCTCCGCGTTTTCGCCGCGGCTTGCCTCGGGTGCTGACGGTGGAGGAGATGCGGCAGTACATCGAGACGGCGATGAGAGAGACCGGCCCCTTAGGGCTGCGCAACTGGGCTCTTATCGAAATCATGTATGGAGGAGGGCTGCGCAGCCAGGAAGCGGTGGACTTAAATTTACGCGACCTGGACGGGGGCGGGGGACTGGTGCATGCCCTGGGCAAAGGCAAAAAAGAGCGCATTGTGCCAATCGGCCAGTTTGCTCTCACCGCCTTGCGGCAATACCTGGAAAAAGGACGGCCAATGCTTGCCCCGTCCTCGCAAAAGGCGCTTTTCGTCAATGCCCGGGGAGGGCGGTTAACGACGCGCAGTGTGCGGCGCATTGTCAAGGCCACTTTGGTGAAGAGCGCCTTGCACCGCAATATTAGTCCCCACTGGCTCAGGCACTCTTACGCCACGCATATGCTGATGGGGGGAGCGGACTTAAGGGTCGTTCAGGAACTATTGGGCCATGAAAGTTTAAGAACGACGCAAATCTATACGTATGTCTCGCAGGAGCAATTGGGCCGCATCTATCAGAACACCCATCCCAGGGCGTAGAATACCGTAGGGAGGAAACCATGTGATTGAATTTCACGGCACAACCATCTTGGCCGTGGTGCGGGATGGCCAAGCTGTCCTTGGCGGAGACGGCCAGGTGACTTTTGGGCAAAACACTATTATGAAGCACACCGCCAAAAAAGTTCGACGCCTGTACCATGGGCAGATTTTGGCCGGTTTCGCGGGCGCGGTGGCCGATGCTCTCACGTTGTTTGAACGATTTGAGGGAAAGTTGGAGGAAAGCCACGGCAATCTTCCCCGGGCAGCGGTGGCCTTAAGCCGGGAATGGCGTACCGACCGCATGCTGGGTAAATTGGAGGCGCTGTTGCTGGTAGCCGACCGTCAGAACTTATTTGTATTGTCGGGAACCGGTGAAGTGATTGAGCCGGATGACGGAATTGCCGCGGTAGGATCGGGGGGCACGTACGCCTTGGCGGCTGCTCGGGCACTGGCCTCGGTTGACAGCGGGCTATCGCCGGAGGATTTGGTGCGCCGCTCTTTAGAAATCGCGGCCGACATTTGCATCTACACCAACCATCAACTAACGGTTGAATCGCTACAGTAGGAGGCGCCATGGACGAATCGTTGCTCACTCCGAGTCGGATTGTGGAAGAGTTAGATAAATATATCGTGGGGCAAAACGATGCCAAGCGGGCGGTGGCAATCGCCCTGCGCCACCGTTGGCGGCGGGGGAGACTGGACCCGGAGCTGCAGGAGGAAATAACCCCAAAGAACATTTTAATGATAGGCCCTACCGGGGTGGGCAAAACGGAAGTGGCGCGGCGTTTGGCGCGATTGCTGCGGGTGCCTTTCGTGAAAGTGGAGGCGACCAAGTTCACGGAAGTGGGGTACGTGGGACGCGACGTGGACGCCATGGTGCGCGATTTGGTCGAAACCTCCATTCGCATGGTGAAGGAAGATCGCGGTCAGCAGGTGAAAGAGCGGGCTGAGCGAATGGCGGAGGATCGCATCGTGGAGGCGATGGCGCCATATCCCGAGGATAACTCGGGGTCCAAGGGCAATCCCTTTGAGATGTTTTTTGGCGGCGGCACCAATTCCAACAATACCCGCGTCCCCAATTCCGAGGAGCGGATGCGGATTGATGAAGAGCGCCGGCGCATCCGGGAGAAGCTTCGCTTAAAGGGAATGGAGCACGAGGTTGTTGAGATTGAGGTAGAAGACCAGAGTCCGGCCTTTCCGATGATGGGGGGCATGCCGGGGATGGAAAATCAAATGAATTTGGGGGAGATGTTTCAGGGGTTTTTGCCTAAGCGCACCAAACGCCGCAAGATGACGGTGGCGGAGGCGCGCCGGGTACTGACCCAGGAAGAAGCGGATAAATTGATTGACAGCGATGCGGTCAATACCGACGCGGTATGGCGCGCCGAACAGCAAGGCATCATTTTTATCGACGAGTTTGACAAGATTGCCGGGGGACACGAAGGCAGTCGTGGACCCGATGTATCCCGGGAGGGGGTGCAGCGGGATATTCTTCCCATTGTGGAAGGGTCGACGGTGCAAACCAAATATGGTCCAGTAAAAACGGATCACATTCTGTTTATGGCCGCCGGAGCTTTTCATGTGTCAAAACCTAGCGATTTAATTCCCGAATTGCAAGGGCGTTTCCCGATTCGTGTGGAGTTTGATGCCTTGACGGAGGAGGACTTTTACCGGATCTTGACAGAGCCCAAGCACTCTTTAATCTTTCAGTATCAGGCGCTGCTGGGGGCCGAGGGAGTGACGGCGCAGTTTGACGAGAGCGCCTTGCGCAGCATGGCGCGATATGCTTTTCAGGTCAATCGCGACAGTGAGAATATTGGGGCAAGGCGCCTGCACACGATTTTGGAAAAGGTACTGGAGGAATTAAGCTTTAGCGCCTCCGAGCTTAGCGGCCAAACCATTACCGTGACAGACCGCTATGTTGATGAACGCTTGTCCGGCATTGCCGAAAACATTGACATCAATAGATATATACTCTGAATTTTTGTTTTCGTCACCACCTTTAGAGCCTTCTCCGTGCTATAATTGGTGAGTGAAAATTTCCTGTCGACCAGAGGGGGACAATGTCGTGGAAAAGCTTCTTGACAAGTCTCGGCGTATCAACCGCCTTTTGCAGCGTTCAGCCGGACAGCCTGTTAATTTTGAGGAAATGGCGCAACTTTTGTGCGAGTTGGTGCGCGCGAATGTGTACGTGGTGAGTCGCCGCGGAAAGATTTTGGGATATGCGCTGGATTCGTTTGAGTGCGATGTCATGCTGAACGAGGTGTTGCCGGCCGAATCGTTTCCCCAAAGCTACAATCAAGGGTTGCTAAAAGTGGACGAGACCCGGCCTAACGTGACACAGGAAAAGCAACGTTGCGTCTTTTTCCCCGACAAGCCGTGCCTGCACGAGAATAAGATTACGACAGTAGTTCCCATCAATGGGGGCGGTGACCGCTTAGGCACATTAATTTTGGCCCGTTTTGGCCACGAGTTTGATGACGAGGACCTGATATTGGCGGAATATGGCGCCACGGTGGTGGCGATGGAGATTCTCCGTTCCAAGTCGGATGAATTGGAAATGGAGGCCCGCAAGAAGACGGCGGTGAAGGTGGCCATTGACACCTTGTCCTATTCCGAGTTGGAAGCGGTACAACACATATTTGAAGAGTTAGGTGGACCTGAAGGACTTTTGGTGGCGTCTAAAATTGCTGACCGCGTGGGCATCACCCGATCGGTCATCGTTAATGCGTTGCGGAAATTCGAGTCGGCCGGTGTGATTGAGTCGCGTTCGTTGGGAATGAAGGGAACGCACATCCGGGTTCTTAACGACCGTCTCCTGGGAGAACTGCGCAAACTGCAGCGGTAATGGTCTAGAGCGATTTCTGGCTCGGGAATTTGTTTCCCGGGCCTTTTTATTGGGATTTCAGAGGTATGGAGTTGAGGCAGGGGGCGCATCCTAGACGAAAGTCATCGCGGGAGGTTAAGCTTATGCCCTGGATTAGTTTTATTTTGGCGTCCCTGTTTTCCTGGTTTCCTCTGCATCATCAGGCCGCCGTTACTAGACCCGCCCCCTTAATTAAGCAGGTTCTGACGACTCAAAAGGTGGCGGCGCTCACCTTTGATGACGGCCCCAACCCTAAATGGACCCCAAAAATATTGCGGATATTGAAGGATAATCATGTGCACGCCACTTTTTTTGTTATTGGCAGCCATGCCATGCAGCAACCCCTGCTGTTAAAAGAGGAAGTGGATGCCAAGATGGAAATTGGCAACCACGGATTTCAACATATTATATTGCGCAACAAGGGGGCACAGGCCGTCAAGCATGAGATTGAGCAGAACGAATCGCTGCTAACCTCTTTGGGGGTGCCCAAGCCCACGCTCTATCGCTTGCCGGCGGGCAGTTCCGACAGCACCGCCCTGAAAGTATTGGGGGAAATGGGGTATCGGGTGATTGGCTGGTCGGTCGATACTCGCGACTGGCGGCACCGTTATACCGCCGAGCAAATGGTGAAACTGGTGCAAAAGCAGATTAGCCCAGGTGCCGTGATTATTTTTCACGATGGCCCCAACTCTTCGCAAGCGACCGTTGACGCCGTCAAGCAAATTATTCCCGATTTAACCCGGCAAGGCTGGAAGTTTGATACGGTTTCGCAGATGCTCAAGTTAGAAAAGTTTTCCCACCACTAAAAGAGATGGGGAGACTAGGCCGTTAGAGCCTGGTTTTGTCCGTCCTCGAATCTCATTAGCTACGGCCAGCACGCGGCGCGGTGCTGGCTTTGGCACGCCATCCGGGCCACACCCCGACGCTGTGTTTGTTTCCTCTTAAGACCTCTCTTTTTTACTTGTTTGTTTCCACGTCCCCGCATTTAGGCTACGATGAATCCAGTTTGGGCGCCATCAATGCCAGAGGTGGGTTGCGGCCGCAACTTGCGCCGGATTGTCAGTGGGGGAACAGACAGATTTAGGGGGCGGTCGATGCAGGCCACGGTTGTTGCATTAGTTGTGGTTTCCGCGTTTTTTCATTTGGGATGGAATCTGGTGATACGCGGGCGTTCTGGAAGTCTTCTTTTCGTATGGTGGCTAACCCTGTTTGGAGGTTTAGTGGCTACGGCCTTGACCCTGATTTTGCGCATTCCTCTTCAGTTTGGGCAGGTGTGGCCCTGGCTGGCAGGCACCATCGCGTTTCATGCGCTCTATTTCTTAGGGTTATCCCGTTCCTATAAAGATGGCGCGTTGGCGGAAGTATACTCGGCCACCCGGGGCGGGGGAGTTCTGGGAACCACCTTGTTGGCGGGGCTGCTCTTTCACCAGCGATTGCCGCTTCTGACGCTAATAGGGGTTGTGGCGGTTTCACTCTTGATTATTGTGCCGGCGCTAAGGGGTCGGCAGAAGCCGGGTGTTATTTTGTGGGCCGCATTGGTAGCGCTGACTATTGCCGTTTATTCCACAGTTGACAGCCATGGGGTGCGCCTGTTATCGCCCATCCCCTATATCGCCTGTCAGTTTTTAGGTGTTGCCGCCATTTTGGCTCCCTGGGCTTGGCGCGACCACTCGCCCGTTGACAAGCGGCTGGCAGTAGGGGCGGGAATGATGAGCGTGGTCTCGTATTTGCTCATCCTTTACGCTTATCAACGCGCCTCGGCGGCTCCGGTGGTGGCCTTGCGGCAAATAGGGATTGCCGTGTCGCCTTTAGCGGGCTGGCTCCTTTTAAAGGAGCGAGTGCGCCGCTACACCTGGTGGGTTTCCCTGGGCATTGCCCTCGGATCAGTGTTGATTGTGCTGGGATAGCCAAGGGAGGTGGGGGGCCGATGCCCATGTCGCCATATTACCGCAAGCTGCGGGAAAAGATTGGAACCACCCGGATTTTTAGTCCGAGTGTGGTGGGAATTGTGCGCAATCCCAAGGGTGAGGTTCTCTGTGTGAAAGATCGTGAATCTCAGATTTGGGGACTGCCGGCGGGAGCCATGGAACTCGGTGAAACCCCGGCTCAAGCTATAGTGCGGGAAATGCTTGAGGAAACCGGGCTTTCAGTGCGGCCCAAGAAGCTTTTAGGAGTATTTGGCGGTGAGCGCTTTCGCTGGACTTATCCTGACGGCAATCAGGTGGAATATGTAATCGTCGCGTTTGATTGTGAGGTGCTGGGGGGAGTGCTGAAGCCGCAAGACGGAGAAATTGAGGCCTTTAACTATTTCTCTGTGGATGCCCTTCCACCACTGCCGCTCCCCTATCCGAAGTCTCTTTTTTCTTCTTCCGAGCCATCACTGGTGCGTTATGAATCGGAGTAGGACAACCAAGGCTTTTTAAGGGAGCGGGTACGCCATTACACCATGGGGGGTTCCCTGGGCAATGCCATGAGACCGGGGTTGATTGTGCTGGGATAACACGTCTTCGTGACCCTAAGCCGGATTCCGGCGCGCCCGCGGCGAAACTTAGGCGGCCGCGAAGCCCTACGGGACGTCTATGCGTGGCGTCTCTAATGGCTGGTCCGCGTTCGGTCGGGCGCCGGGGTATTGGGACTTGGTTGGTTGGGGCTTTTGAATGTGGCATCTCTGTTTCTGTCCATGAAACCTGTGAAGGACCACGGTTAACGTAGGGTAGTTGTCCCCCGACAACCTGGTCACCCAGCAAGGTCTAACAGACGTCCCGCCGGGCACTTTCTCCCAGTTATGATTAATTCCACCTGGCAAATCACCCATGCAACGGATCAGACCCCGACAAATCAATCGGCGAGCGTATGATATTTTCGGGAAAACTTTCAATGTCACCTCCGGAGTGAGTGTTGCGTTAACCCATAGAGATAGCCTTGAAAGGAGCGCGTTCCATACAACTGATTCCTCGCGTTATCGTACTGCGAGGAGCTACCATGATCACCCTTCCTGTGCCTGCAGCTTTTGGAAAGGGTCCCACGCTCCCGGCGTCTCCCGGTCATCCTTCAGCTCTGACGCATCGTCGCGTCGTCTCGTACGCCCCCGCGCGAATGGGACGGTAACGCCACCGGCACAACGTAAGCGTATAACTGTTCTCACCTTTGCGCGTGGTCTCGGGCCTCATGGCGGACCCAGCGCTCTAACGTGCCCCAATCACACCCATACTGGACCAGCTGCACGATATCCCAAATGGTATCCGGCCGGGGCCACGGTCCCAAAAACTGCTCACAGTCGGCCGCTAAATCCGGAAGCGCCGCCACCGGGTAATGCCCTGTGCGGAGGATTCAATGGTCCGGGGGATTCGAGCCCCTGTCCACGGCGCCACCAAAGCCAGCCCTGCATCATCGACCTGTGTAGGTGGTGTCCTAACGGGTCCGTTGACACCAGGCGAGGGGCTCTTGTTGTTCGTGAGCGGAATGGTTGTGGCCGCGGTGGTGTTGGGCAGTTAAAGTGCGGTGATAAAAGTCCTCAGTAATAAGACCTAAAGGGAGCGGCGGGATTACACAGGATGTTATGGTTCTCGGGACCATTGGAGAGCGCTAAATCCGCCTAACCGTATCTCCGGCAGGAATCCATGGATGACAACCGTTTGTGAAGGAGTGATGAATCGTGGCCTTGATGGTTGATCGATTTGGGTTAGCCGCGTTGGCCAATCCAAAACGACGCAGCAAATCGTCAGTCACTTCACCCGGATTTTAGAGATGGCGGAGTTTGCCCATCATGATGAGATTTTCCCGCCCCGTCAACACTTCGCGCGAATTGCCCGGTGAGGCTAATAGACTGCCGCACCCGCTCGGGCTGCGACACCACGTCGAACCCATTGACGGCGGCAGTTCCGTGGTCTGGCTTCACGAGCGTGGCAAGAAATTTGACACGCGTAGTCTTGCCCGCCCCGTTAGAACCCAGCAGGGCGAGGTCTCAAGGATGCGCTTGGCATACTCCCAATTGCTTTTGTTGCGAGCGTAAGTGGACCGACCCTTTTCGGTAATCCGAAAATATTTGCGTCGTCCCCCTGCGATTCATCGCCCCAATACCATGCGATATCGCCGTCCGCCTCCAACCGACGGACGCTGGAGTACATCGTCGCTTCCTTCAACTCATACTCTCCCCGGCACCGCTCGACAATCAGCTTAACCTATGTCTGTCAACATACATTGCACAAGATAGCACACCGGAGTGTGACATCATTGCTGATTGAAAACCGCGAAGGCCTCCGGGCGCCAATCGGCAGCCAAATGGTCTCGGTACCCAAAGCCTCTTTCATGTCATAATTTTTGCGTATGATTTTGACCGATATACAATGATCCATTGTCTGCCATGATTTTTTGTCCCCACGGGGATGGCTGAGGATCTTATATATTCGACACCGTTCCCGATCTTTTTTTAAGGATTGCCCTTATAGTGATGGGAAATGAGGCGATAATCGCCGAGTCAGACGTATTCACAAGGATACTGCAAGATTAAGAGACGTCACGTCATAATGGTCGCTGTAGCGGCGGGGACTTTCGCGGAAATTGCCGGTCCCTATCGGCCTCACTATACCCCTAATGCACCGGTTGGATTATCAAGTTTCCAATGGTACAAATCGTCGCCATGTCCATGATGCAATGGATATCAACCAATAAAGGGGCAATACGATGAGTGAAAATGCGTCGACGTTATACTGGCATTGGGCGATAAACCCTGTGCACCGACAGGTTGCTCTTTCCTCTTTCCTTCATGCCGCCGCTGTCGCGGGATTCTCAATTGGATATGATGTGTCCGACTCCGGGGCGGAAGAGTTCGCCGAGGTGGCGGTTGCTATGGGCGTGTTTCTCACGCCGGTAGTCAATCTTGACGAGCACCAGGAGGGGGCGGTATTCCCCCAGGCTTGGGTGGGCACGCATGGAGATAAGGCGGTTCTCAATTGCGAGAAGCTATTGCGACAACCTCGTCCGCCCTGTCTTGTTCTGTGCTTGCCACGTACTCCTGGACAACTCCCCATAGAGCTGCCCCTGTCGCATCAGTTTTTTGTCACGGGAACAACATTTAACACAGCCGATTGTCTGCGGGTCTATGAGGCGCTTGACGCCGGCGTGGGCAGGGTTCATTGACGCGGCTGCGCGCCAGGGCAACTTGCTTGTCGCTTATCGAATCCGTTTGAGTGATTAGGGGACGATGGTCCGCCGTCGGGAATGGCGTGATTCTTGTCAGCGCCTCGCCAATGAACGCGGATGGGATGAGGGTGTACATACGTGAGTGGCTGGTTTAGTCCATATGGCAGGGGCCGCATGAAGCGGATGCCCCTTTTGTTGTCCATCTTCCGGGTATGAAGGCTTGCTGGCGGCCTTTCATCAGGGCCAGCGGTTTTATGAAGGGGTGGGTAGCGCGCAGCTTTTGGGTGCGACCTTTGTAGGCAGCGTCGGAAGTGGTGAGGTATCGCGATAGCCGTTGCTTTATGAGGGAACAATCCGGGCCTTTGCTATAATCGCAGCAAGGGGGATAGGCAATGAAAGCAATGGTATTTGAGGAATTTGGCGATGAAAGTGTTTTGAGCTTTCGGGAGGTTCCTACGCCCGAACCGGGTCCCGGTCAAGTTCGGGTCAAAGTGTCGCGAGTGGGTGTTAACCGCTTGGATCTGATGGAGAGGCAGGGTTTGGTGGGAAAGTTGGCAATGCCCCATATCCCTGGCTCTGAAGTGGCCGGCGTCGTGGATAAAGTGGGGGCGGGCTCCGCTGTCGCTCCTGGGCTTCGGGTGGCGGTTGCCCCTTATTTGTTCTGCGGCCATTGCGAACCGTGCCTTAGCGGCGAGGAAAACGTGTGTGTCAGCAGCGATATATTGGGGCTTCGTTCAATGGGCGGCTACGCGGAATACGTCGTGGTCCCGGAATCCAGCCTCATCCCCATTCCCGATGGGGTCAGCGACAGCGCGGCCGCGGCCGTGACCTTATCCACCATTACCGCGTGGCATATGCTGGTGGAGAAGGTGCGTATCAATCCCGGTGACATAGTGCTGGTATGGGCGGCCGGGTCCGGTGTGGGCAGCGCCGCCATTCAAATTGCGCGATTGCTGGGGGCGAAAGTTATCGCCACCGCCGGCAGCGATGACAAGGTGAAGCGGGCCATGGATGAGTTTGGCGCCGACTGGGGTATTAATTATCGGAAAGACGATGTGGCCGCGGTTGTTCGGAACATTACGGCAAAGCGCGGTGTGGATGTGGTTTTCGAACATTTGGGAGCCGAGACCATGGCCACCAGTTTCAAATGTCTGGCGCGGGGCGGGGCGGTGGTAACATGCGGAACGCTTACCGGAACGCGTGCCGAGGTGGATTTGTGGCTGGTTTTTGCCAAACAGTTGCGCTTAATCGGATCCTATGGCGGAACCCGCAAAGACTTGGCGCGGGTTCTTCAATTGGTGGCGGATGGCCGTCTCAAGCCGGTTATTGACGAGGAAATTTCCTTGTCGGAAGCCGGGCGGGCGCAGCGCAAGATGGCTGAGCGTTCGCAGTTTGGGAAAATACTGCTGGTCCCTTAGTCGCCAGAAGACTAAAAATTTACAGCCAAATTGTAGGAGATCATAGGTTGGCTGTCGAAACACTAGTTTGTCATCAATTCCTATGAACTATGGAATTACGACAGGGCCTAGAGAAAAGTCTTTGGACCCTGTCATTATTTTTTTGGAGGCGGGCAAGACTGATCCCCGTAAGGAGGGGTCGTTGCGCGCGGGAGAGAGTTTTGGAAGGATAACGCATTGTTTGGCGTGGCCTCCCTAATGGCCGGTTTCTTTAACTACCTGTACCATGTGGTGCTGGCCCACGTGCTGGGTCCCGGCGATTATGGCGATTTGGCCACCTTTTTAAATGTCACCACATTTTTAGTGCTGCCGGGGCCGGTCATTACTCTCTTGTATACCCGTATAGGGCGTCGGGAAAAGGGCCGGGGCAAAAGAGAGTCCTGGCTTTTATGGGGCGGGGGATTGGGGTTATGGGTGCTCTTAGCTTTTTTTTCCCCGGTTCTCGGCCAAATGCTGCATATCAGCTCCCTTCTTTTATTGGTATTTAGTCTTGAGGTCGTGCCGACATTCGCTCTGGCCGCCAATCTCGGCATCCTGCAACGAGTGCGCTGGTACTTGTGGGTCGGTGTGTTGACGGTGCTGATGTCCGCCTTTCGCGTTCTGGCCGCGGCCATCGCCGCGTTTTTGCGCATGTATCCCCTTCTTGTGGTTGGCTTGTTGGAGGGTTTGGCCGTATTTGTCACGTTCGCGGTAAGCCGCCGCTGGGCTGCGCGCGCTCCTTGGGCGGGCGAAGCGTTCAAGGCGGATGTAATTTCCGGAACCGCGGTGGTAGGGGTCATTAATGTATTGTTGGCTATATCGGATGGACTTTTAGCCAAACATTCGCTCAGTCCCTTGTCCGCGGGGCGGTTTACGGGGATGGCGACTATCGGGCATACCATTCAATTTCTTTCGGGGAGTTTTGGCACGGTGATGCTGACCTCCATCATGGCGGATCCGGAACACCGCTTACGGTTTGTGGGAATGACCTTATTGGTGTACGCCAGTTTGGGCGGGATCGGTCAGTTTCTTTTTCTCACGCGGGCGCGTTGGGTCGTGATGACAATACTGGGCCGCCATTTTGCGCCCATTGTGCCCTGGATCTCCTATTATGGATGGGGTATGATATCGCTAGGTTTCATAAATATTGCCATGCTGTACTCAGTGGCGTTGAAGCGCTGGGAGGTTATCGCCACCACCGGCCTAGGCTTAACCGCGTGGATTTGGCGGCTCTTGCGCGCCCACAGCGTGGGCAGCTTCGTCCGCGACACCACCAGCACCATGGTGATTATTCTGCTGGCGACCGTCATTATTATGGTGGTGGTGGAAATGCGGGGCGGCCAGTCTCATTGGAGAAAACGGGTAAGAATGTCGGGGGAATAGGGGGCGCCAAGTGTTAACTATTGGCCAAGCTTTAGAGGGGGCGGCGCGCCGGTATCCGGAAAAGCCCGCTCTTATTTTCGCGGATCAGGTTTTAACCTATCGCGTGCTTAACCAGCGGGCCAACCGCATGGCACACGCTTTTCTTTCCCGCGGATTAAAGCCGGGAGACCGGGTCGGGCTGCTGCTTCCCAACGGGCTATCCATGGCGGAAGCCTATTTCGCCTTAGGCAAGGCAGGGTTGGTGGGAGTGCCGTTAAATCTTCGCTGGCAGCCGGGAGAGATTTTCTATGCCTTAAGCAATGCCCAAGTGTCGATGCTATTGGCGGATCGCGATTTGGCGCCTCTCTTGGCCTCTTTGGCCGGGCAGCTGCCGGTGTACTTTACCGGAGGGTACGGGGAGGATCCTACGCGCGATTGGGACACGCTGGCCGAGCGGCAGCCAGAGGATAATCCGGGGGTTGAGGTGAAGGAAACCAGTCCCTGGGTGATTGTTTACACTTCCGGCACCACTGGGCGGCCTAAGGGCGCTCTGCGTTCTCATTACAGCAATGTGATTATCGCCTTAACGTTGGTGTCTCAGCTAGGGATTACGGCCAACGACGTAGGGTTTGCCATTTTACCCATGTTTCATGTGAATTCCATGTGGTTTGTCACTCTTTCCCTGGCCGTGGGAGCCACCTGCGTCATTTATCCGCATCGCGCCTTTCACCCGCAGCACATTATCGCGGAGATGAACAAGCATAAAGTCACGTACAGCATGTTCGTTCCCACGATGCTCACGTTTTTGGCGGACGCCGCGGAACAGGGAAAAATCGATCCGACTTCGCTGCGGGTGATGATGACCTCGTCAGCACCGCTTGATTCAACCCTGCGCGACCGCCTGCTCAAGGGCTTCCCCCAGGCGGAGCTGCACGATGTTTACGGGTCTTCCGAATATGGGGCGGTTACCCTCATTCGCCATCAGCCCAACGGGATTCTAGGTTCGGTGGGATATCCCGCGATTGGGCAGGAGGTGCGCATCCTTTCTGACGACAAGACGACGGTCGAACCAGGGACCATAGGCGAGGTGTACGTGCGCGGTCCGTCACTGATGACGGAGTATTGGCGGGACCCGCAGGCCACTCGGCAATCGTTTACCGCCGAGGGCTTTCTTACGGTAGGAGACATGGGGTATATGACCGAGGAAGGGCTGCTCTACCTGGTAGACCGAAAAAAAGACATGATTATTGTGGCCGGCGAGAATGTGTATCCCACCGAAGTGGAAAATGTGCTATTAAGCCATTCCGCTGTTTCGCTGGCGGCGGTGGTGGGGGTTCCGGACCCCCGGCGGGGGGAGCGAGTGGTGGCGATGGTTGTGGCGCGGGAGGGCAGCCGCGTCGATGTGGAGGAGTTGGCGGGGCTGTGCCGACGGGAATTGGCGGACTATAAGCGCCCCTATGTTATTGAGGTGGTGCCGGAATTGCCCTTGGGGCCCACCTCTAAAGTCATTCGACGCTTGGCCCGCGACCAGTGGCTGGCGAGCCACACTACCTCATAATCTGTTTTGTTTGGCTACGAGGCGGACTGGATGGCGCGGCGAAACTCCTCCACCAGATCGTCGCCATTTTCCAGACCTACGGAAACGCGCACGACGTCGGGTGTGATTTGCCGAAGCTGCCGTTCTTGCGAGGTGAGGGCGGCATGGCAATGAAGTTCGGGGAGTGAGATGCTGGTCTCGGCGCCGCCAAATCCCGCCCCAATGACGATAAAGCGCAGGCGTTCCACCATGCCCCGCACCGCGTCGCCGTCCTTTAAGCGGAACGTCAGCATGGTGCCAAATCCCGCCATAGTGCGCTGGGCAATGTCGTGGCCGGGATGGCTGGAAAGCCCGGGGAAATAGATCGGGGCCACTTCTGGCATCTGACTTAGAGCCTGGGCCAGCAGCATGGCGTTGGCTTGAGCCTTTTCCATGCGGGCAGGAAGTGTTTTCAGCCCGCGAAATACTTGATATGAGTCATCGGGCGACAAGGCCAAGCCGCAGGCATTCTGAATAAAATAGAGACGCTTGGCTAAGGTCTCGTGCTGAATGGCCATGACCCCAGCCGTCACGTCGGAATGGCCGGCAATCATTTTGCTGGCGGAGTGCAGCACCACATCGGCGCCGAAGGCTAAGGGCTTTTGCAGGTAGGGAGTAACAAAAGTGTTGTCAACGATAGTGAGCAAGTTGACGCTTTTGGCCCATTCCGCCACTTGAGCGATGTCTGTTACCCGCAAAAAAGGGTTGGAGAAGTTTTCAATAAACACGGCTTTGGTATTGGCCCGCGTTTCTCTGGCCAGATCATCCAAATTGTCGGTGTCAACATAGGTTGCGTCTAGGCCCCACTGCTGAAAAAGTCCTCGCAGCACCCGCTGCGTTCCTCCCTGGCAGTCGCGGGTAACCAGGATGTGGTCACCGGCTTGAAACAGAAGAAAAGCGGTGGTGATGGCCGACATCCCCGATGAAAAGGCCAATCCGCGCACCCCGCCTTCCAGAAGGGCGATAGCATCCTCCAAGGCTTGACGGGTGGGATTTCCAGAGCGGGAGTAGTCATAGGGCGGGGGGTTCCAGGGATCTTGCTGATGAAAGCTGGTAGCCCGATAGACGGCGGGCACCACTGCGGCGAAATGCGGTTCGATTTCTTTTCCGGTATGTATGAAGCGGGTGGCATTATTATTAGACTCCATAGCAGCCACTATCCCTTCCTAATCGTTTTAAGCGCCTGATCCAAATCCTCGATAAGGTCCGGCGCGTGTTCCAATCCTACTGAGAGGCGCATGAGTCCGGGTCCGATCCCAAGGCGCCGACGCAGTTCTTCCGGCAGTTCCCGGTGTGTTTCGGTAAAAGGGTGGGCAATGAGGGACTCTGTTCCTCCTAATGAAACCGCCGGCAATACCAGCGACAGGGCATCCATAAATTCGGCATAGCGATTTCCTTCCCACAGTTGGAACGACACCATGGCGCCTGGTCCTTGGGCTTGTTCCTGATGGATGGAAAATCCTCGGTGAGAGGTCAGTCCGGGATAGTAGACATGGTCGACGGCGGGATGCCGCGCTAAAAACTCCGCGATTTGGCGGGCGTTGGCCTCTTGCCGGTCTAGCCGCACCGCCAAGGTTTTTAATCCCCGCATCATCAGCCAACAGTCAAATGGGGCCAGCACCCCGCCGGTGGTATTGGCGATGTCCGCTATTTGTCGGCCCAACGCTTGGCTGCGGCATACCAAAGCGCCAGCCAGCACGTCGTTGTGACCGGCCAAGTACTTGGTGCCACTATATACGGTAAAGTCCGCGCCGTGTTGCAAGGGCCTTTGCCGTAACGGAGTCATAAAGGTGTTGTCAACCACTAGCCAACAATCTTGGTCATGGGTGATGGCGGCCATCGCCGCCAGATCGGTAACCGCCAGATGAGGATTTGAGGGAGTTTCGATAAATACCATGCGGGTTTCCTTGCGGATGGCGGAAGCGACCTGGTCGGGGTCGGAGGTGTTGACAAAAGTGGCTTTGATGCCGAATTTCTGGAATATATCCGCCCAGAGCCGATAAGTGCCGCCGTACAGATCCTCGGTCAGCACGACATGATCGCCGTGCGAAAGCAGATGAAAAAGGGCCACGATGGCCGCCATTCCCGATGAAAAAAGGCTGGCGCTGGCGCCGCCTTCCAACTGTGCCAATCCTTCGGCAAGAGCCGTACGCGTGGGATTTTCCGTTCGCGAGTAGTCGTACCGTCCTAATTCGCTTCCGGGATGTTGATATGTCACGGTTTGGTAGATGGGCGTACTCACGGATCCGTATGCGGGGTCTTGTCCCACTCCAATATGCGCGGCAAGGCTTTCCGGATGCAGTTGTTTATCCCTCACGCGGGGTGCCCTCTTTCTTTTTATTTAGGATTCCAGCAAAAACCGCTCTAAGCTTTCGCGGGCGGAAGCTTCCCGGCTGGCCACCTGCACCAGTTCTTGGGAGAGGGCATCAATCCAGGGATTTAACTCCATGGGGTCGGTCTTGATGGCGACCCCGCGGACCATTTTAACGCGGGCGGTATTGACTCGTCCCCGTTGATTCTCAAGGACGTACTGCCACGCGTCAAACGTGACCATGAGGCGCCGTACCGGAGGGTTTTTCTGAAAGAGGCCGCCTTGGCGCTCCACCCGGACAAATCCAGGCACCGCTTCCTCTAATTTCTTCGCTAACACCTCACTAAATACCGCTAAGTCGCGAGTGTCATGGCGAAGGCTTGCCGCCAATACGTCAAATGAAAGCGAATTGTCCATCATAGATCGGCGGTGGGACTCCGTCCATCAGGGCGGAGAGGAAGCCGCCTTCCCCCTTTCATAACGCGCACGTTTTTGGGTCACCTGCCAGCCGTTCCCGTTCTCCTTCATTTACTTCCTCATTGCGATACGGCATGGCCGGCCCGGGCGTGGATACACGATAGAAAGATCGCGCGCGGTTAATCAGCCATATCATACATTTTCCGCAAAACCTTAGTGGTCCGCAAGGCCGCGTACTCGGTAACCGTTTTGACTTTTCGTGATACTTATGCTTGAGCATAGGCGAAGATGGTGGAGGTGGTGAGTATGTTTCCGCGGTCTCCGAATGCGGCTGTACGCATATCTGACGGCGTGCAAGGGTCGCTGATGGGGCGCACTCTGGGGCTATGTGACCCTTCTACTGTGTCCGCCAGCGCTTTGATATCGCCGACCGTGGCCCCTGAGGGTTTTGGATTGGTTTGGCAAGCGCCTTGCTGGGGACCATTATGGTGGGCTGAAACGCTTATCCGGATCGCCGCATGCTAACTCGGGCATAATGGTTGAGGGCGGCATGGGGCTTCTCATTGGTCCCGTGACGAGTGACCAACACCAGTTCGCCCTAGGCACTCTCGTGGCAGCGGTGCAGTTTTCGGCGTTGTTAGTTAGTTGGGTGCCCTGGGACTTCTCGTATTATGCCGCGATTATTTTTGGGACTTATTTTGCTATTGATTGCGGGATTTCTTGACTGGTGCCGGGAATGGCCGACATTGCCCTCTGCAAAACCTACTACCTTATTGGAGTCATTATTTTTATCGGCTACCCTTTGGTGGATTTCTCCCTCTAGCGGGTGCGCGGAGGATTAATTCCCGCTTAGGGAAGCACCTTGGTGCTGGTGGTTTCGCTTTTGATTGATATTGGTAATTTGGGCTATATGCTCGTTCGACATGTGCTCTGGTGAAAGGGTTAACAACGGGGAGGATGAAGATGAAGATCCTATCTACGCTTATCCTAGATGGGCTCGACGGTGTTCTTGAGTGTCTCCAAGAGTCCCGGAAACCGGGCGTTCAATTCCTCACGCCGCAAGGTTACCCGCTGGGCGGTCCCGACAGGTTCTACATAAATTAATCCCGCTTCACGCAAAATCCGTAGGTGGTGCGACCGCGTCGACTTCGGTATGGCCGCATAGCGCACCGAACAATTCACGGACGGGTCTAGGTACAGCGAGCGGACCATGTCCAATCGGGTCGGGTCACTTAGGGCATGAAAGACGTCGGGCAGGTGGATATCCTCTAGCTTCGGATGAAACAACGCACGCATGGTTGAACCTCCCACCACATTGTTCCATAGTCGCAGAACTATTGTCAAACGACAATTCTTAATGTATTATGTTCGATGGTCGTAAAACCCTAGGCTTATGGGAGGAATAATATGATCACCAATTCGTCGACCCGCAGGGGCCCACGGCTGTCGAGGGTGGCCGGCTTCTGGACGGCGGCGGCACTCCTAGCGTCCTTTTTGGTGGGATCGACGGCTCCGACACCGTTGTATGATATCTACCAGCGGCAGTGGCATTTCTCCGCGACCGTCCTCACCGTGATCTTCGCCGTGTATGCGGCGGCGGTGCTGGTAACATTGTTGGTAGCTGGCAAGCTCTCCGACTACCTGGGGCGCCGCCCGATTATCATTAGCGCGTTGGTTACCACGGTGATCGGGACCGTGCTGTTTCTCGCGGCGCATGGCGTCGCGTGGTTAATGATGGCCCGCGCGTTCCAAGGCATCGGCACGGGGGCTGCGACGCCCGCGATATCGGCCATGCTGGTCGATCTGCAGGTCCCGGGCAGTCAACGCGGGCCGCTATTCGCTACCATCTCCCCTGGCATTGCGATGGCTGTGGGGGTGATGGTCTCGGCTGTGCTCGCCCAGTATGCCCCCAATCCCACCCAACTTATCTGGATTGTGCTGCTAGCGATATTCGTTGTCGGGGTTTTGGCTGCGTTCGCGATGCCCGAGTCGGTTTCCCGGCGCCCTGGTGCGCTCCGTTCACTCAGGCCTCGGGTGGGGATTCCCGCAGGGGGGGTCGGAGTATTCGTGGTCGGCATTCCCGGGATGGTCGCCGTCTGGGCCCTAGCCGCCTTCGTCCAGTCACTCGGACCGGCCTTGGTCTCCGGCATTCTCGGATCCACGAACCTGCTATGGGGTGCTCTCATGACCGTCCTACTTACCGGACTGGGAAGTGTGGGTATGCTGATCTTGCGCAACGCGACGCCGTCCCTCACGATGCGGGTCGGCCTTATCGTCCTGGCGGTTGGCAGTCTTGTTACGCTGGTCGCCGCCATTCACGGGTCAGTATGGCTATTCGTCGGCACGGGTGTCGCCGGCGTCGGCTGGGGTATCTCGTACCTTGGTCTGTTCCACACCATGGTCGCCATCGCGCGACCATCCGAGCGGGCGGAGCTCGTGTCGGTGATCTACATCGTCGGCTACCTAGGCATGAGCGTGCCCGCCATTATCGCAGGCCTTGCGGTCACCCGGTGGGGGATTCGACCCGCGTCCATGGGGGTGCTCGCGGCGGTGTCGCTCCTGGCCGTGATGACAATAGTGGGCGAGTGGCTGGAGGCACACCGAAGCACGCCCACGGGACCCCAATAACACCGATGAAGCGGAGGATATCACCTGATGAACGCGGGAAAGGAAGTTCTATGACGTCTATCGTCGCAAGAGGATAGATCGCGTCCTAGAACGCCCCTAACGAAATAGACGTTCGCGTAATTCCTCTGTACGGGTTTTCGCGCGCCGATTGCTGGGTTTTGTGGAGGTTGCGGTGCCCGGCAGACCAGGCACCCTTCTACTCGGTGGAGTGTCCATTAAGCGTCCGCCCGTGCGATAGGGCCGTTTCGCATCATTTGCGTCGCTATGGAAGTGGGTGACCAAGACAGTGGCCCTGTGAGGGGCTATGGCAGCATGCGATTGTTCTTCTCGAACGGATCCCAAAATATTTGGAAGATCAGGCGGTGGATGACCTCATGGAATCATAACACACATGCTACGGCGCCAAATCGGAGCAGTCGATCGTTATGCGTGATGACGAGCCGACCAATCCGGTCGGCCAGGATATCATTAAGGAGTGTTTTGAGGCCATTTCTGTGATAATTCATCCCCGAGCCCAGGTCGGCGACCACCGTAAAGGTCCAGCCTTGGCGGGCGCAGTACAATTCGAGCACGGGCTTTTGCCGTTCCCGAGCGGCTTTTTGGTCGTGGCTCGACACCCGGGCATACGCCACGGTCTCGCGCTCCCCATCCGGCTGACGAAACTGGTTGGGACGCAATCGCGCGAGATCATCGCACCGATACCCCCCGGCGGTCCGTTCATCCAGCAGCAACCGGCCTTCTTGTTCCCAACGCGGCAATGTCGAGGGGTTCACGCCCAAAAACTCAGCCGCTTCCCGGATGCCCACAAGTTTTCTGTTTATGGTTAAATGATACAACCGTGAGCAATCATGAGCAAAGTTTTAGCGAACTGTTAAAACCCCTCGCTCAATCCTTGGACGGCTGCCGCCAGCGCCCTGGGGCTGCCCAAAGTGCTGTAAGTCCTGCCAACAGGGTGAACCCTGTAAGATAGAGCACTCCGGCCCAGACACTCAGTGTCCCCGGGAGTCCATGCAGGGCAATAATCCCCTG
>JAJYTS010000095.1 GCA_021792935.1 Bacillota bacterium
ACAAGCGTCTCAAAGGGACCCCAAAGTTGTCACGGCGGTGGCGGACGGTAGTCGGTCACAATAGTCTTTTTGCGGGCGTGTTAGTTCTTCGAGAATTGTGCCCATCGCAAGGACAGTGGCAGCAGTTTGTCGATGCTCTAGGCGACCTTGTGAGAACCAACGATTTGTACGTCGATTTAACGAAAATGGGGTTTCCCTCAGAGACATGGCGGTCGCTGCTACGGACGGGACGTTGATGGGGACTCACGTTATTGGGATAGACGTGCTCTGGACGACTTGTTTCAAGCTCTCTCTAGCACCGAGGAAATTCCGGTCGGTCCCTGTACCCGCGTAATGCGCACTCGCCCCCAAATACGCACCATGCGTAGGCCACGATTTATCACCTGGATCGGGCAGGCCTTCTGTTTTCCTCCTGTTTGAGCCAATGACGGATTCCTTTTCCTGCGTGCGGTTCATCCGCATAACGGGGAACCACATGAAAGTGAGCATGCGGAATTTCTTGATTGGAGACGCTCCCGACATTCCAGCCCAGAGTATATCCATCGGGCCGGTAGCGCTCTGCTAAATACGTGCGGGCTTGCCGCAAGAGGCTCCGTAAATCCCGCCATTCGTCTTCCGTCAAATCAAACGTCGTCGGGCGATGTGCCTTGGGAACAATGACGCCGCTACCTTCCAGAATGTCTTGATGCTGCTCATGCTGTAGAAAGTAACACGTCGCGTTTTCCAACACGATGTGTTGTTGGGAGTCTTGGTGTGGTGAGCAAAAGGGACACAGGCTCTCGCGCATCGTGTGACCTCCTTATTCGGACCGTCTCATGGGATTCCGGCCATAGACGGACCTATGCTGAAATTGTACACGGGCGGCGGGGAATCAGTCTCAGTAGTCTTGCTTGTATATCTCTGCGTGCTTAGATAGCGTCGACGGCACAAATAAGGGAATCAATTATGGGATTGTCGTCGAAGCACTCATCAATGGTTTTTGGACGTGGCTCGATGGATGCAACTTTTACGTTTTAATCCGAGCCGCCCCGCCGCCACTTTCGGAGGTCCAAGGTCACCGTTCTTAACAAGGACGTATCTTTAGCGATTCGATTCGTCAACGTTACGGTTGTCAACGCGATGAATGATTGCCGACATGCCACTTAAGAGAGACAGCACACATAGAAATCCATTTCCTATGGCACCCACCCCAGCGAGCCAAACCTCCCCGATTTTCACCTCCAAGACTTGGAGGTAGTCGTTAAATACGACTTTGGATTATCTGCGGGCCCAGCTACAAATACGTCAACCACTGGTCGAATTCGGCTCGACTGTTGGGGCCGTAAATTGTTGACCAGAACGGGATGCAGGTGACTGTGTGCGTGATGCCAGTTTTACGCGAGACCCAGCAACCCATCTCAAAATGATACCGCGGCGTTTGGCCCTGTTTGGTGGTCTTCTGGGTGCAAGACGCCACGTTGACCATTTGAAGGGTTCCCTTAGTCTTTAAGACTTCTTTCAGACTTTCCCCGGACTTCAATCCCACAGCCACGAGCCACCCCCGTGCCGTCAAACACTCTTCAAATGTGTCTAGCACGGAAGCATGGTACGGAGCTAGGGCGGCGTTCGCCGCATTCGAATACTTAAAGGCGACCGCCGAGTGGAAAGGGATGTGTTCGGCCAATATCACTCCCATTTTGTTCGTCGCCGTAATAAATTGGGAGAGGCGTAACTTCCGAGTCAGGGTCAACGGCGCCGTTGGGTGGAACTTAAGAGGCGCCGGGGGTAGACTGCCAAGGGGAATCCATCTGTTGTTGCCCGCGGCTAATGACGCCAGTAGAGAGCCGACATTGTAGTAATACTTGCTAGCAATGGCCCATTGCAAGAACTTGGGCGTGTCACCAACATAAAACCGTACATAATTGTCCCATGTGGCTGGTTGGTCGCTACACGTGTTCATGCCCAGTGCCATTATTTTTTCGTTGACTACGAGTTCGGCAAAATGGGGATTGAGGCCCCAAAA
Organism: Bacillota bacterium; assembly: GCA_021792935.1. Classification (GTDB taxonomy): domain Bacteria; phylum Bacillota; class Sulfobacillia; order Sulfobacillales; family Sulfobacillaceae; genus Sulfobacillus_B. The sequence continues at coordinate 2,003 of JAJYTS010000095.1, forward strand.
TGCGACTCTGATATTTCACCCAACCCGCGTAAAAGATACCGGCGGGATGGGGACCAGGCTGGACGCGCCGTTGCGACATGGTTGGGATTTCACAAACGCGGTGTGACCTCGGAGCTTTAGGGTCTTGTTGAACTGGTCTATTACGTATTCATAAGAGGTTTCGGCCACGGGGTCGTCGGAGTCGGCCGCAATTGCCAGGTTTTTAAGCGGGTCAAGAAATCGAGTATTCCAATCCATTCGGTAACCCCCCATCATTTTCTACTATCTTGACTATTAGTCCAGCACGTATTAACTGTCAATTACGCCGAAGTTTGAGGGGATACGCATGGGCCGCTTAACTTACAGCCGTCCTGTTTCCCCGGCGAAACGGCCTAATGACCTGTAACAAATTCCCCGTTCTTGAGGCGGAGGAGTGTCAATAGGCCAGCGAATCTTTGGAAGAACAACAGGTGACAGTTTCAACGTCTGGATTGTTTCCCCGTGTCGCGTCGATGACGAATTGTTACGACCATGCCCATTTCCTTCCAGGAATCTTGCGTGCCGGACTAATGGTACAGGCCTCAGGCCGAGGATCGGCGACGACTGGATGTGAGCATGGACCCGTGGAATCTGATGGGCGGGACCGGGCGTTTTCTGATTAGAAAGGAAGAAAATTGAAGTCGCCGCGTTCCATGGAGCGCAACAAGACGATACGCCCGTCTTCCGAGAGGTTCACCCAATCATCGGCACGATTGAGGTGTCCCGCGGCGTGCAAGGACGCGATCCACGAATGCATGAGGTTGCGATGGGTGTCTTCGACGGGACCAACGCTCTGTTCCACGTGGCGGACCAGGTCGTCGGGATGGATCCCTTGGTCGTGACGGAGCAGGTGGCGCGTAAAGTGCTCTTTTAAGTCCTCAATTGTCATAGGATTTTCCTCCAGTTATGGTGATGGTCTCATGGGCCTCTATATTCTCGGAAAAGGCGGCTATTTCCTCTTTTTGGGATAAGTGCCAGCCGAAGTAGATCCCTTGGGGGCGATTGTTTCGTTGCGCAAGCACCGCATCGGTGTCTACCATATTCCCGGAAACATAAGTCAGAGGTCTAGCGTTGGACTATGTTAGAGTCGACCGGATCGGGGCTCACCGTGTTAACTATTCAGGACGCAAGTTCGCGGTTGCCCCCTCAATCCTAGGATCGGATCACGGGATTCCCCACGGATTGCAGGTGGTCCATCAATCCCACCGGAAAGCGCCCCGGTGGGGTCACCACGACGACAAGGTAAGTGGAACCTTTCTTGAAGAAATACTTCTGCACGCCCGAAAAGCTGTGTCCGTAGTACACCTGCCCGGTCTTGGCAACGTGTTTTTGCCATGGGATCGGACGGCCCGACGAGGCGTAGCGCCATGTCATGGGATTGGTCACCATTTCCTCGATACCATACGTTTCCCCGGAACGAGGTATCTCGAAGGTCATATTCCCTGCGTTGTCCCAACTAATAATCTCGGGATTCGCCGCTTTTATGCCCCCGGTGATCCGGTAGACCTCATGATTTTGCAGGATTTGCGCGACATGGTAATGGCGTAGATCCGCCCCGATTTGGCGCTGAGTCGAAGCACTAAACCTATCGTGGGGTAATAGGGTCGCGGCGGCTGAGCGATGCGGGTTATGGGGGGACCGATGCAACTTAGTGAAATAGGCGCCCAACGCCCCGCAGACCAATAGTCCGGCCACACCAGCCATGATCCGATTCATTCAAGGACCTCCTGGCTCAATGCATTCTTAGCATCTTACTTAGATAGTCGGTAGAGCGGACCCCCGCTATCGATGGTATCAGAAAATTATGCGAGCTGGCACAGAAGCCTCCGATATTTAATGCGTTCTCTCGCAAATTGGGATTCCCTCGCCCCCGAGGTCCCGGCACCGGGATAAACGGCGTAAACGACAATGTCAAAAAGTCTCTTGACACCTAGCTGCAACCCGTGCACCTAATAGTGTAAAACATATTTGACAGCGGGCTGTTCGATGCAAACTTCCGAAAGCGGTCTAATTTGGCTGGGAATCACGTATTGGGTACCTGTGTTGGCGAGGGTTGGATCCGTCGCGATTATGCCGGTCTCCATCGCCCGGTGGGCGACGAGCGCCGTGAGCATATGAGGACACTCGCGATGGCCCACGCATTCGCTGCGGTTGTGGGTTTCGCGCTTTTGGACGTGATTTGGACGATGATTCGCATGGTCTCCGGTCAAAGCGTGGGCGTCACGACTGGCGTTCTCTACCACCACTTTGGTTCCAAAGAGGGCTTGTACGCTGTCGTCCGGGAAGAGTTAGAGCGCCGCGTGGTGGACCGGATGGACGGTGATGCAGCAGTTCTAAGGATGCTCCCGATCATGCTGTGGCGGGGGTGGTACTAGTGGGGTTTGATGCTGTTATTCAATTAAACGCGCATCGGGTTTTGGCGGCCGCCCAGAAGCCGAGACCACGAGTTGATCGCGGACTACTTTCGGCGACTCTGCCAAGGGCGGCCCCTCGGGCTAGAAGTTGTTTTGGCAGCCGCATGGCGAGCTGCACTACAGATGGTCGTGGATGGACACGATCCGGATCAAGCACGCAGCGCGCTTGGCTGGATCGTTTCGTCTAAGCCGACCAATCACCCGTAACCTCGCGGAGGTCGCATCAATTGATATCGGGGATAAGCGCGGGAGTCGACAGTAGGGGCGACGGAGATGACCCACTCCCAAGAGTTTCACAGGACCTGGAATCTCATCCCAGCGTGCTGCTAGTCCGTCCATAGCTTGATCCTAAACGGCCTGCGTCACGCCTGTCCATGGTAATTTCGGGGCTTTAGCGCCCGCTCCACGTCTGAGGTTGGCGGTCTACCCGATGGTCCACCACCGGGTGAAACCAGCAGAGTCTCCAGGCGAAGCGGTCTTTCTGGAAATGTGGGATTGTTATAAGGACCACCGGTAATTAAAATGACACACGGCCGAAAAGCGCTAACGAGACGCGGGCTGCGTCCAAAGGGGCGTTTCCCGGGACCGTGCGATAACAGAGACATGCCCGCCCTGTCGTCCACGATCTATGGATGGCTTGGGCCGTTTATTTCAAGAATGGTAGCGAGGTTGGTCTGGCCCGGACCGCCGCATGGACGGTTAAGCTGGCAGGGGCATTCTTTCCCGGTGATGAACAACGACGATGGGGCCCTGCCTACCATACATCGAGCCACTCCGGACTACTCTTCAATAGGACGTTGTCGGGGATGACGAATACGCCAAACTAAAAGCTCCGCAGGGTCCACGCCTGGTCCCACGTACACACGGAACTTTTTTCCGCGAAAGGCTATGAGGACCCGCTTCAGCTCGATGTCCATTAGACGTGTATTTGGCTCATCCCAGATCGTGATGGCGCGAAAGGGCAAATCATCGTATGTCAGAAAGCGCTCGAGATAGACGCTGATCGTCTGGTGCAACACAATAGCGACCGGCTCCCAACCGTGGTTGGGGTGCGCGCCAGCGGTCAGTCCCATAAATCTTGCAGAGCTGGTCGAGCAAATAGGATGCGCGATATCAGCGTTAAGGCGTCGTCTCGTCGTTGCCGGACAAATGTCTGAGGTAGCGGTCGGCCTCGTCGGCAGCAAAAAACCGCTCGTTGTTTCCGTGCGCAACGATGTTGCCGATCAAGGTGACTTCGTTGGGATCCCAAATCAGTTCTCGCCCGCCGCCCTCTCTGGCTATCCAGCGTACAATACGGCCGAGCATGGGCAAACGTTCTGGGGGAATCATTTCGATGAGGTGTTGAATCTCTGCGCGTTCGACCGCCATGAGAGCCACCTCCACTTGATAGTAGTATAGCATCCCGGCGCTGGGACGACCGAACACAACTCCGCGCTTCGCTTCGGTCAGCTAGATGACGAGACCGGTGTGGTGGCCCGTAAGGAAACTATACGTGTCGCGTTCAATTTGCCCTTTTGGCCCTTAGTGCTCGCCGCCATTACGGTGGGGCAGGAAGGCTTGGACTTCCATAACTAGGGCCACGCGATCGTACACCGGTACTCGCCATTCAACCCGGTAGACATGGAATGGTGGGAAGGCCGCGTTCACTGCTACTAGGGGTGTAGCGCTGCTTCCTTGTGATAGCGGTAGCCACTCCGAAGCAGAAATTCCCCGGGAGACAAAGGAAGCAATCGCCACGGCCGTGAGTCTAATGACGAAACGTTGTATTTGTTTTAGTCTCCGCGCGAATCATCACGTGGTCTATTGGGCTTCCTGACAAAGGCCACGACAGGGCTACCTTTTCAGGAATTTGCATTGTCCTTATAAGGGATTTTAAAAGTGTCTTTGACAACGGGGAAATCGCGCAAGTGGTCTGCATTCCCGATGGTGGACCCTCGTAGCTGAGTTGGCACACTTCCTGGTTTCGTTGTAAGAGACCGATGCTCCCGGTGGCATGCTGCCGGCGAGCACAATTTCTAACGGGGCGGCAATGTCAGTGTTTATGATCATGAAACCCGGCAAGCGTTCCGGGGACCCGCTGGTCGGATCGACGCCGAAGCCACGACGGTGGCTGGGGCGCTTCGCCGGTATGGGTGCATGAGGACATGCCTCTGTTAGTGCGGGACAGCACGTTGCCGC
>JAJYTS010000096.1 GCA_021792935.1 Bacillota bacterium
GCCTTGTCGACGCTTCTTAAGTGGGCTATTCACTCTCAGGATGGTAATTCCGGCCAGTATCTGAAGCCGGTTCACTTTCAACCGTTGCCGGCATCCATTGTCCAATTGGATATGGCCCAGATTAACAAGATTCACTAGCGCGGTATCAGGCAGGAGCCGGCAACTCAATGTCGGCTTCTTTTTTATGAGATTTTGAGATGGAGATCGGTACTAGGATGTTGGTAGGGGCCAGCAGGAATTTTGCTCCCGCAGCGAGAATCGCAGGAAGAATGGTAAGTCGGGAATAGGATTGGCAGGAGGAAAAATGGCCGCACAGTATTGGACCTATAGGGAAATGTGGGATGAGTTAAGGAGGCTGGCGTCACAATATCCGCATTTAATGCGGGTTGAGGTGATAGGTCAGAGCCGTCAAGGCCGGGATATGGCCGGGGTCACACTCACGAACTTTGAGACCGGCACTTCCCAGGCACGGTCCGCGATTTTGGTGGACGCGAATATCCATGCGGGAGAAGTGGCGGGAAATTCGACCGCCATGTTCTGGATTCAATGGTGCCTTCACAATTATGGAATAAACCCCGAGGCTACCGCGCTATTAAATGATCACGCGGTTTATGTGATCCCCCGCATCTCCCTAGACGGTGCTGAATTATATCTCACTACTCCCCTGCGCGTGCGTTCCAGCCCTCATTTGTATCCATTTTCAGCGCCGCCGGAGGGGTTTGTGGAAGCCGACGTGGACAACAACGGGTATTGCTTGATGATGCGCGTCCAGGGGGAAGATGGGGGATTCGTGGAGGATGAGCTTGATCCACGCGTCATGCGGCCTCGCCGCCCTGGGGAACTGGGTGGAACCTATTATCATCTATTTCCCGAGGGGCGGATTGACAGGATGGCCCAATCAGGGAAGTGGCCGTCACTGGCGCAAGCTGGGCGAGCCCGGCGCCATGAAATGGATTTCAACCGCAATTTCCCTGTTCGTTGGGCCGGAGAAAGCGGTCAGCCGGGCGCGGGGCCCTTTCCCCTATCGGAGCCCGAATTGCGGAGTCTGGCGCACTTTATGGATTCCCATCCCAACATCGCGGCCTATGCCGCCTTGCACACTTCCGGGGGCGTAATCCTGCGACAGCCGTCTACGGGAGAAGATACCACGCTGTCCCCTAAGGACCGGGAGCTTTTTACCCGCGTGGCGGACATGGGGGCCGAGGTTAGCGGTTACTTTGCCGATTCCAACTTTCATATATTTGACACCGGGCATGAAGCGGTATTAATGCCGGGGGCGGCGGATGATTGGGCGTATGACCACTTTGGAATCCTTAGCTTCACCGTGGAAATTTGGAATTTGCCTCGACATGCGGGGGCCCGGGGCTACGCGGAACTGGGGTTGCGCCAGATGATGCGGCTGACGCCTGAGGAAGTGACGGAAGACCGTCGCAAAGTTTATGACTGGGTTTCCCGTGAGGTCCCCGAAAACGGGGCCTTTACCTGGCGCCCCTTCCAACATCCAGATTTCGGAGAGGTGGAGATTGGCGGTCTTGACCCGAAGTTCGTGGTGCAAAATCCGCCTGCCCACTTATTGGAAGAAGAGTGCGCTCATGTAAGCGGCTTTCTCACCCGGTTGGGGCTTTCGCTTCCGCGCTTAGTCGTCACGGCGCTTACGGCGGAAGAGGAAGCCGAAAGTGTTTATCGCGTTGTGGTAGAAGTCGCGAATGCCGGGTATCTTCCTACCTCCAGCACTGAAAAAGGGGAGAAACTCATATTGGAAGGCCTCACGGCTCGCATCGGGGGTGAGGTCGCCATTATTGCGGGGTCATCGCCAACGGCCCTTGCGCATCTCTATGGGTACGGTGCCGCGAGTGACCAGGAACCGCCCAGCCGTCAGCGGGCTTCCGTTGAATGGGTTGTGAAAGCGATCGCGGGAACCACCCTGGAGGTCACAGTGGCGGGAGACCGCAGCGGGCGGATATCGCGAACCATTGTTTTGGGGGAGGCCGCATATGCACGGTCATGATTTGAAGCTTTTAATTCCGGCAGCTCTCAACACAACCTATTTGAACGCGGGAACTCTTGGCCCTACCCCGAGTACCGCGCTTGCGGCTGCCGCTGCCGGTGAATTGGAATGGGTGCAAGCCGGTCCCGGGCAGGACGTTCATTATCTGGATGCGCGAGCCAAGGTGCGCAGCTTTGCCCGGCGTTTGGAAGGGGCGATGCCCGGCGGGGTGGTGAGCATGACTCAAAACAACAGTGAATCCTTGCTGCGGGTGCTCTGGGGATTACCCTGGCACTCCGGGGATGAAATTGTTATCACTGACCATGAGCATGACGCGGTGATACTCTCTCTCTCCGCGCTCATGCGCCAGTTTGACGTGCGGGTTAGAGTGGCATCGGTCAATGGTGCGCAAAGCCTGGTGGATGAGGTGGCGCGATTGCTGAATCCCAAAACCCGTCTGGTGGTCATGAGCCATGTTTCCTATTTAACAGGCTGGGAGCTTCCAGTGGCCAAAGTAGCCGACCTTATCCGATCCTACCCGCAGTGCCGCCTTTTGGTGGATGGCGCGCAGGCGTTAGGCAATATTGTCGTAGAGCCTGGTCGGCTCGGTGTAGATTACTATTGCTTTTGCGGACATAAGTGGATGATGGCGCCGGCGGGGTGGGCGGCCTTGTGGGTTCGTTCCGACCGGCGCGAGGAACTGGGCGTGCGCTGGCCTGAAAAACCTCGTTCTCTAGATCCGCGGGTGCTGGAGAAGGGTCCACTGCTAGAGTACAGTGATGGCGGCGACGATTTGGAGTACGGTACGCGCTGTTGGCCGCGAATTTCCGGGTGGTCGGTGACTTGGGATTATTTTGAGGAGGAAGGGTTTCTGCGAAACGCTCAATATCAACGGCGTTTGGCTGATGACGCGAGAGAGGCTTTAGGGGGCATCAAGAGTCTTCGCGTGATTAATCCTCCCGAAGGACTGGCTTCGACAGCTCTCATGGCGGTGGCATGCCATTCCCTCGGATCCGGGCTATTTGAATGGCTCTTAAAGCAGGGGGTGGTGGTTAAGCCGCAGCGATTGGTGCAGGGAATTCGCGTGTCCTGGGCCGCTTTTAATACGGTTGAGGATATTGAATCTCTTGTTAACGCCTGTCGGAAGATATAAGCTGACCGATGTCCCGTTTCGTCGTGATGCCTTCATGAGAGTTGCCCTGTGGCACCTCCGTCTATCTTTCTCCACTCGCCCTTTACAAGACGTTATTCAAGGCTTCATTAGGGCTATTCACGGTCGATTGCGGGCGTAACTTCCAGGCGCTTTGTACAATGGGCGCAAGGAGGTGTTCCAATCATGGAAGGGGAAATTCGCAACGATGAGGATCGCTGTGATGAGTGGTTCGACGTCATGCGGCAGTGGTTCGACGAGTAGGCGGGGCAGGCCCCGCCTGTTTTAATTGCGGCTCACTTGTTCGCCAACAGACTTGGCCAGTAAAATTTCGTCGTGAATAGGAATTCCATTGTCCGCTATAAGTGGGATGCTGGGTTTTTTTCGTCTGGCGGCATCAATCGCGCCGGGAAAAATGGCGTCAATTCGATAGCCGCGTTTTTGATAAAAGGCGAGAGCCGTTAAATTATCGTTGGACGTGATAAGGGTAATTTTGGTGCAGCCGGTGGCTTGAATGAAGTCTTCCGCCTTTGCCATTAAGGCGGTGCCAATTCCGCGACCTTCCACCAGAGCGTTTAAACTGATAATTTCCGCTTGGGGTGGATTAAGCATCCAATTAACCGCCCCCAGATTTGTCCCGCCTTCTTGAGCCACTAGCGACTGAAGCGTGTCGAGGTGGTAGGCGATACCCCGCGATATCATAACGAGGCTTCCCCAGGTGTTCTGCCATAAGCTTCTCAGCCATTCTTGCTCAGGTTTTTGGGGGATAATAATTTGCGTGAGGGGTTCTCCTGCGCGAAAACCGCGCGCTTTTATTTTCGTCGTGTTAGCATAGTGAAGATGTCACACGACAGGGGTGTTTGCGTTGCGTATTGGTCTCATAGCCCATGATAACAAAAAAACTTTGCTGGTCGACTTTGTGGAATGCCATCAACAACAATTCGCCGCGCACATACTTTATGCCACTGGCCATACTGGCCAGCAAATCATGACTCGTACCGGACTTGATGTCCATTGTCTTCTCTCCGGCCCCATGGGCGGGGATCAACAAATGGGAAGCCGTATCGCCGAGGGCGCGATAGACATGTTGTTTTTCTTTCGGGATCCACTTTTTGCCCATCCTCATGAACCGGATGTCACCGCGCTATTACGGCTCTCCGATGTTCGCGGCATTCCCATTGCGACCAATCCGGCTACCGCGGACGCATTGGTTCATTTGCTGTAGTCCTTATTTCACCACGGGACCCTGGCTGGGATTCGCTTGCAACTTGGCCAGTCGATCGGATAAGGCTTTTTTGGGAAGCAGTACCTGAGTGAACACGCCACGGCCAATGATACCCCGTTGATTTTGGGCGACGACATCGGTCACAATGCGATTATCCTCGAACGCCCGAAAGGTGGCTGTAGCCATGAAGTTTTCACCGACTAAAGTGGGGGCTAAATGGATAATATCGACCGCATATCCCACCGCTTCCTCATCGTCCTCCAAAAATGGCAGAATAACTTTCCGCCCTGCCCATTCCATCCACTCAATCATTTGCGCGGTGGCCAATACCGGGTGAATTTTTTGACCGCCCAACTGAGCCACCATATTTTCTGCCACCACTGTTTCTACGGTGCTTTGAGCACCGGCCACCAATCCTTTGCGCACGTTGAAACCTCCCAGCGGTTTGAGATACCTGTCTATTATAGCCGCCTCTGTCATTGACGGGATAGGAAATGTTACGGGTCCCATACTCCTCGGTGTTGTTAACGGGTTTTCCGCAACCAAAATGGTTGGCGAAAGACGTGAAAGGATGGGCGTTGACCGTTTTTATAAAATCGGCTTTGCCTGACGGCAAGGCGCGCGGAAGTATTTCCACGTGTACGCGTAACCCTTTTCCCAGCCGTGCGTTTTACGGTTAAGAGCACGGAATGGAGTAGGGAAGTGATGGCGTTGGGAAAAACTATCATGCGGGGCATCGCCGTGGTTGCCATGGCGGCTGCTTCCGCCTGTGGAACCATGGCAGCAAGGACCAGCAGTGCGCCTCAGATGCCGGTTGCCAGCGTGGAGGCTCCCCAATTGTCAGTGCAAACAGGGGCTCCTGTATTGTCCGTTGTATCGCCGCGTGTTGTCGCCGCCGTTGTCAACGGAGAATTTGTGCGGACCGCAACTGGGGGCAAGACTTGGGTGAGAGAGCCTCTTCCCCCCGGGGCGACCGCTGCCGCGCTCCGTTTTATCAGCGCTACCAGAGGATGGCTATTGGCTTGGACAGGGCGGGCGTTAAACCACCCTGCTATTTACGTCACTAGCGATGGCGGCCTGCATTGGAAAAAGCAATTCGCTTTTCCCACGACGGTTGCCGGCGGGTCCCTGGATATGATTTCGGCTCATGATGGCTGGGCAATTATATCTAATACGCTATACAAAACGACCGATGGCGGAACTCGTTGGCGGGCGGTGGGGCTGCCAACCCATACACGTCTATTGGATTTGGCTTTTGTCAGTGCCACACGTGGCTGGGTCGTGGCTAGCACTTCCTCGGGAATAAGCCCAGAAACGCTGTTTGCGACGAATGATGGCCACCACTTCCACCCTATTCTGACGAGCGGCAACGCCATTGCGGAGATCACTCTTAATGCTCATGGCGACGGGGATGTGTTGGAGGTGGGGTCAGCAGGGAGCATGCGGATTGGCCCGTTGCTAAAAACTGTTGACGGTGGGCGAATTTGGTCTGTTGTCACTACCGCTGCCACACTGGGAAAAAGCGGGGCGTATGGGTTCGCGGGAGGAATGGCCGTTAAGGGTAATACTGGATGGGTTGGAACGAATAACGGCGCCCAGGGATTTGAGGCGAATGGTCTTTTAGTGACCGGCAATGGCGGTCTCACTTGGCACGCGGTGGGGGGGAAGTTCGGATGGGCTGTCCAAGACCTCGCCATGACACGTTCTGGACAGGGGTGGATTGTAGCCATGGCTCTCTCCGGCACCTATTTTTTGGCGCAAACGATTGACAATGGACGGCATTGGAAAGTGGCATGGCCCCCGGTCTCGCCTAGTTTGGTGGATTTTGTGAATTCCCGATTAGGGTACGGCATGGGCATTCCCAGCGATAGCGGGGCGATTCTTAAGACAAATGATGGTGGGAGCCACTGGGCGATTGAAACGCAAAACCTGCCGCGCCTCTTTACAACAGTAGCCTTTTC
>JAJYTS010000097.1 GCA_021792935.1 Bacillota bacterium
GGCCGTTAACGAGGCGCTTGTTACACTTCCGGACGTTACCAAAGACGAAGTGCCACTTCCTACAGAATTAACTCCGGATTCCAGCGCGTAGATTGCATCACTAAGAAGAGCCGCTCCAGAGGTTGCGACGCCCACCAGACCCCCTACAAAACTACCCGTACCACCCACCACTGTTCCTGCCGAATAAACATCAACAACATGGCTGGCCTTATATAGGTCGCCAGCGAGCCCTCCATCAGTTGTGTGTAGGCCACCTGACACGTTTCCGAGCGCAAATGCATTATTTACCACCGTACCAGACTCAAGAGCACCAGCAATACCACCGTTCACGACCGAACTCGATTGACTCGTATAAGGATTGTCACCTGTTACGGACCCAGCCGAGTACGACCCAGAAATGTGGGATAAATACGCACCACCCAATAATCCCCCATTACCCACCCCTATTCCTGACGCGGCAACATCACCAGACACCGCCCCCAGGGCCACGGAATTGTCAATAGTCACTTTATCGCCGTAACCGATCAGCCCCCCGTTATACGTCCACCCGCTCCTAACAGACTGGCCGGTAACCCGCCCCGATGCAACAGAACCGTCAATGGTGCCATTATAATCTTTACCAATCAGTCCGCCATTCATCGAACCGCTAGACACGACCACATCAGCGTGGCTTCCAGATACAGTAGCGCCAGAAACTGTCACAATTAAACCCCCGTCAACCCCATTTAAAACCTTAACAGCTCCCGTAACACTCACAGTGGTAATGTTTGATGCATCATCGTTTCCAACTGCGCCACCGTAGGCGCCCGAACCGACCGAGGTAACAGATATATCTAGACCTGTTCCGAAAATGAGTGAGGATGCAACCCGGACTTTTCTCCGCAGCAACGCTACCCGGCTGGTAAATCCGCCATGCGAGGCCGCCAGAAGAGGCGCCCACACGGGGCACGGACGATTACGACAGGGGCTGTAAGGTCACGTGGTAGCCGAGGTCGGCTAGTCGTTTGATGGCCCGGCGTTTGACAGCTTCCGTGTCCCGCCGGTCAAAATAGTCGACGCCTAAATCCGCATACGGCTCGCGGCGGTCGAGGACGATCCAGATGCGTTGGCAGATCGAGTGCGCCACGGCCAGCGCCGCCCGTTTTGGGCCGAGTCGGGGGAGCAACCGACGATATTGGGCACCCATGTAGGTGGCTTTGGTACGCCCCGCCCCGCGGGCCGCCTCCACCAGCGCACTCCGGAGGGCCCGATTGCCGGGGGTCGTCCGGCCCGACAAGCGCTTACCGCCACTGGTCTTGTTTCCCGGGGCGACCCCCGCCCACTTGGCCAGGGCGGCCGCGCTCCGAAATGGCTCGACGGCGGGCCCAATCTCCGCTAAAATGACATCCGCCACCCGTCCTTGGACACCCGGAATGCTCTCCAGCAGTTGGCGGGCGTCGTCAAAAGGGCGGGTGCGCCGGGCAATTTCGTGGTCCGCCGCGGTGATCAGCGTTTCCAGGTCGTTCAGGTGGCGAAGTTGCTGGGTGAGCATCCAGCGCTGATGATCGCCGACCAAGCCCGTCAGGGCTTGCGCTAACAACTCGGCGGAAGCCCGAATGCGCGGATGGGCGAGGGAAGCCAGCTGCTCAGGTTCAGTGTGACCCTCCGCAAGGGCCGTTAACATGGCCCGGCCGGAAACCCCGAGAACATCCGAAATCACGCTCCCAAGCTTGATGTTGCCGCCTTCCAGAACCTTTTGGATCCGGTTCACCTCGCGGGCCCGCTCTTCGATGAGACTGCGACGATAACGGACGGCTTCCCGCAGCTCGCGCTGCGGTTTGTCGGGAATGAAGCTCGGCACCACCAGCCCGAAAGCCAGGAGCTCCGCGAGCCATTGGGAATCCTTGACGTCAGTCTTCCGACCTCGGAGGGGCTTCACGTGACTCGGATTAATAAGCCAGACGACTACCGTCTCCTCCAGGAGGTTGTATACGGGCTTCCAATAGGATCCCGTGGATTCCAAGCAGACGTGCGTAATATCCTCCTCGACAAGCCACGCCCGAAGGGCGTGTAAATCGGCGGTTAACGTCCGAAACGTACGCGTTTCCTGGCGCACCGGCGTCAGCTGGTCGGGGACCTGGTGACGAATCGTCACCACCGCCGTGTCCTTATGGATGTCGATCCCCGCCCCATGAAATACTTCGACTTGCATGGCAGATTCCTTTCTACGCGTCTCGCCGCTCTTGGGCCCGGGAACGAGGATTCTGTTCCGCGTGCGTGGCAAAGCCAGCAACAATGCGGGATGCCCAAGACGCTCCAGGTCAAACTGTTACGCGGATGCGTGATCCCACAGAAGGGTCAACCGTCGCGAGAGAGCGCACGAGGAGACTTCGACGCAGAACCCCCATTTTCATGCCGCGGGGTGCCGCGAAAGTGGCATGGGGAACTGTTATGGCAACGTTTTTCACGGTACTAGAATTAAGTAATCCTGCGAGCCCTCCAATGTTGCCAGAAGTAGCGCTAACAGGTAAGCCAAGACTTTCTCCTTGTAGCTTCACGTTTTCAATTGACGCATCTTTCGCTGCCCCAAAAAATCCCGTATTAGCTCCGGGGACCACGGTCTCACCAGAAATGCTGTCATTGCTCCCATCAAACTTTCCCTTAAACGGATTGGCCAAAGTTCCTAACGGTATCCAATTATCTCCGGTTAAATCGAAAGTCTTGTTGGGCTCTAGTTGTATGGACGCATGGAGATAATTAGTTTCCGACCCGGCAGAAATCATCTCCGTTTGATGCCGATCAACATAGAGCAATCCTGAGGTGGTCAAAATCTCTACGTTACCACTAACAATCGACGGGGCAGTGGCGGCCCCGCCGCTCGTACCTGTGCCTCCAGGTGCGCTATCCAGGGTGATATACGGCAGCCCATGATTGACACCGCTAGCTTCCGACCACACAGTTGGCGGAAGCCACGACAACGACCCGTATCCTATCGGTTCTTCCATGGAGGTTAATGGGGCATCAACAACACTGCCAGATTCTACTAGAAAGGCACTGCCACTTCCTATAGCCTGCAAACTCGATGGCCCCGCAAATCCTACCTCATATAGGCGAGATGAGGACGTAGCTCCCGAGACTACACCGGCCACGCCACCTACCACACTGCCCGAACCCGCCGTAACGGCGCCAGCCGAATAGGCATCGTAAATGTGGCTCTTATTATAAAGATAGCCGGCAAGTCCGGCATCAGTTGTGGTGTGACCTCCCGACACGTCACCAAGAGCAAATGCATTATCTACAGTACTTGAACTGAGATAACCGATAAGTCCGCCGTTCATGACGGAACTCGATTGACTAGTATCAAGATTTTCACCCTTTACGTTCCCGGCCGCGTACGAACCCGAAACGTGGGATATATCCGCGCCCCCGATCAATCCCCCATCAACCACTCCTGACCCTGATGGCACGACTTTCCCAGACACCGCCCCCAGGGCCACGGAATTGTGAATGGTCACCCCATCACTGTAACCGACCAATCCCCCGTTATACGTCCGCCCGCTCCCAGCAGACTGGCCGGTAACCTGCCCCGATGTAGCCGAACCGTAAACGCTGCCGCTGTAATCATCAGCAATTAGCCCGCCGTTTTTTGAACCGCCTGATACCACCACATCGGTATAGCTCCCGGATACAATGGATCCCCGAGCATTCCCAATTAGACCCCCGTCGGCACCATGTAAAACTCCAACAGATCCAGCAACATCCGTCCCGGAGATGTCTGAGGCATTATCGGATCCAACCACGCCGCCATAGGCTCCGCTGCTTATCCCAACACCAGATATATCTACACCTGTTGCGGATACGTCTTTTATAGTGCCGGAATCGAGTGATCCTACGAGGCTACCGACATCGATGCTGCCCGTTACGCTAATTTTTTCATCCTGTAATTTTACGTTCTCTATTGACGCCTTTTCGACAAAACCAAACAATCCTGAATCGTCACCCGACGACGACACTAACGACTCCCCGGAAATTACATCGTCACTCCCGTCAAAAGTTCCCGTAAATGGATTGGCATTGTCGCCCAACGGCGTCCATAGTTCTCCACTTGAGCTTAAATCGAAGGTCGTATTCGGCGTAAGCTCAATAGAAGCGTCCAAGTAGTCAGTGGACGACCCAGAAGCAATAGGCGCCGTTTGATTTTGATCGACATACCATAGTTCTGACGGCGTAGAAATCTGCACCTTGCCACTAACGATTGGCGGCGGGGTTCCAGTACTAGCCCAAGCCGAAGGGGTCTGCACGGCGGTTGCGCCGACTATAAACATCGTACTGACACTTAACGCCAAAATTGCGGAGCGTTTCCTTTTGCGTTTTAAATTCAACGTCTCGTAAGCCTCACAATCATTAAATTAATGCCGTCTCATCGTGACCTATTAGTATTTGTGTGATTACAGATTCATAACCGTTTCCATATAGCCTATCTTACAATTCGACACAAAATTGGTTAATCCTGCCTACGTCAGTCTTTAAAATATGAAATTACCGACAAAATTCCCCCTACTGCATTTTTTAAGCATCCTTCCAACGGTTCACCTCGGAATCGACAGTAATCACCTTGGGGGCAGAGCGCTGACGGACTAAGGCTTTAAAACGCTCATAGAAACCGTTGGCTGTATTATCCCAATTATACCGACGGGCATGGGCTACAGCTTTTTGTCCAAGATCCTGCCGATAAGCGGGGTCTGCATATAGCCGTTCAAGTGCGTTTAGCGTAGCGCCGAGATCAGGTAAGGCGAAGTCCACCATTTTTGCCGTCGTAAAATATCGCTGAATTGGCACAAGAATACCACCAGGCCCCACCACATCCGCCATCGCGCTAAAATTCTGAGCAATTACAGGAGTGCCACAGGCCAATGCCTCCGCATCTGTCAACCCGAACCCTTCCGCCATGGACGTAGTTAGCTTGACATCCGCCGCATTATAGATCCAACCCAGCGCAGACTTATCCGATCCCAGATAAGTATCTCCAGGGCTATGAATCCATACGTGCTTGCGAGTTAACCCATAGCGAGACGCCAACTGGACCAAGTCGCCTCCCTCATCATTCTGAGCAGCATGTACGTAAAAAAAGGCGTCTGAATGCTTACGGCGAAAATGGTCAAAAACCCGAAAGCTATCGTAGAAGTTTTTGCGTACTGAATTACGATTGAGACCTAAGATAATGAATCTGTCCTTAAGACTTAGCAATTCCTTTGCTTGTGCCTTAGAGGTAATAGCATATGATTGACCTTTATAGGTAACATTAAGGGGTCGCTTCGGGGAAGCGGAAAATATCAAGTCATGCTCAACACCATGCACCAATACGTCTACGTCTAGCCCCGCCTCTCGCTTAATAACCCGTTGCCCATGTTCGGCCATGGCAATCACCATATCGGCTGCCTTTACCGCCGGCCACCAGGAACGCGGAAGACCAATTCCGTCGATAGGGACGTAAAGCACTGTGGGAATAGGAAACTTACCTTTAAGTACTTTAAAGCCTACTTCAACGGCATAAAGATCCTCTAAGATAAAAAAGATGTCTGGCTTTATGCTGTTTATAAGCTCCCCAATGCGTTGCACGCCAAATACGTCTCGGGGGTTGCCTTTTGTGGCAGGATAGAGCTTAAGCGGACTGTCCCAGGGATCGCCGCGATAATTAACCGCCAACACATGCACCTCCGCGCCTTTGGCATGCCATCGGCGCCCAAGATTTTCAACAACGGTTCCATATCCCGTATGAGCCCCACCGTCAGACCAGATTAATATTTTCATGTAAGCAACTCCCTTGCGCCACATTTTGTATCCCTATGATCTGAACGGTTCAATGGCACCAATACATAATAAACGCCAAATTATGCCTTGTCCGTCAAGTTAGATTATATTTCGTGACGCACGTCACCGCTATTTTTGTCGAGTTATACATGGCCGTCCCACCCGCCGATGACCGAACAAAGCTCTATCCATACGCATATTTAACCGACTCGAAAGATTCGAGACATTGGAAGGGATTCTTGAACCGGAAGCCGCGTCATCCCCAACTCTATGCGTACATGCATCTAAGGAATACCTAGTTAGCGGGAAGATTACGGTGGAAATCAGCAAAGAAAACTTCTCGCTAAAACAAGGCGGCAGCATTTATTTCGACCCACGTCACGCCCTCCGCGGTATTAGCATGACGCCACCTCGCTTTTGACCTTTTTTACCTGATAGGCTCGCGATGACGGTCTTAGACCGTGACCAGGCTAGTAATAGGGGACCGCTATCACCATCATATCCCCC
>JAJYTS010000098.1 GCA_021792935.1 Bacillota bacterium
GACCCCGGTGGCACGGGTACCCGATGTGCTGTCCGCTATTCACCATCTAGCGACACTTCCTTATCCGTTGGGATACCTGGAGGACGACCGCTTGGCGATTGCCGCCTACCAGATCCTCCAGTCTGGGCGTCTCAGTGCGCCCGTGACGCAGGCCTGGCTGGATAGTTTTCAAATGCTCGGGCTCGACGATCAAGCCAAGACGCTCAGCGGCGCCAATGCTGAACACTTTCTCCGGAGTTTATACTTTCGCTTCCGGGCAAATGATCGGGAACATTCATGGCTGGACCCGATCCAGGCGGCGCTGGACCGCTTTGACATCTTTCTGCTCTATCCCACATCTTGGTTTGTGGCTGGATAGCTCCGCCCAAACTCCGATCGAGACCGCGGACGAGATCTGGAGGCGCCTGGCGGAGTCTTTCATCGACGCGGGAAGGTAATTATCGGGGCCAGCACCTTTGTGTTTAATGATTGTGTGTAGGTTATGGGTGAATAGTCTCGAGGCGGTGCTTCACGCGCTGGCTCTGCTCGATTAAATGACAAGAAATTTGTGGATTTTGGGCCTGCGGTTTTCCTAGAATTCCAGAGAGGGAGTCTTCCCGAAATTGACAGGGAATTCTCTGCTTGGTATAATGCGCGCACAGTGAGCGTGGAAGGGGAAGCCGACGTCTTGGCGGCCTTAGCGAGTTGGGGATGGTGAGAGCCCAACGCCTAGCGGATGAAGGTATGGCCCCGGAGCTCGAAGTCTGAAGAAGAGAGTAGGGCTTCCGGCGGTCCCCGATATCGGACAGCGAGAACCAATAAGGGTGGTACCGCGGCGTCATGTCGCCCCTTCGTGAGAAGGGGTTTTTTGGTGCCGGGAAAAGCGCGGCGGAATTAGGAGGGTGTTGCATGGGTGAAAAAGTGTGGTACATTACCACGCCCATTTATTATCCCAGTGATAATTTACATGTGGGGCATGCCTATACCACGGTGGCGGCGGATGCATTGGCCCGCTTCCATCGGCTTAAGGATGAATCGGTATTGTTTGTCACCGGGACAGATGAGCATGGGCAAAAAATTCAAAAGAAGGCAGACCAAGCGGGACAAAGCCCCCTAGAATTTGTGTCCGGGATTGTGGAGTTTATTCGTGATCCGCTGTGGAAACGCCTGGGCATTTCGTATGATGATTTCATTCGCACCACTGAAGAGCGGCATCATGACGTGGTGCAGGAGATATTCCGGCGTCTTTTGGAAAAAGGCGACATCTATAAAGGGGTTTACGAGGGATGGTATTGTCTTCCTGACGAGACCTATTGGACGGAATCGAAACTGGTGGAGGGAAAGTGTCCGGATTGTGGGCGGCCGGTGGAGCGCGTCCGGCAAGAAAGCTACTTTTTCCGCCTCAGTCGATATCAGGAGCGGCTGCGCCAATACATTATCGATCATCCCGATTTTATCCAGCCCACGTCGCGGCGCAACGAGATGTTGAGTTTTATCGATTCCGGCCTGGAGGATTTGTCCGTTTCGAGAACAGGCATTTCCTGGGGAATTCCTGTTCCTGGCGACCCGGAGCATGTCATTTATGTGTGGTTTGACGCGCTGGTGAACTATCTGACGGCCGCCGGCTACTTGCGCGACCCCGCGCAGTTTTCCGCCGTCTGGCCCGCTAATGTGCATCTGGTGGGGAAAGAAATTGTGCGTTTTCACACCGTGATCTGGCCCGTTATTCTAATGGCGCTGGAGTTGCCCCTCCCCGAACGGGTTTTTGGCCATGGCTGGCTTTTGATTGGGCAGGCCAAGATGGGCAAGTCTTTAGGCAATGCCGTGAATCCCATAGAACTTTTGGACCGCTATGGTGTTGACCCCGTGCGTCATTATTTGTTGCGGGAGGTGCCGTTTGGCGCGGACGGCAGTTATACGGAAGAGGCTTTGATTTTGAGGACCAATGTGGATCTGGCCAATGATCTAGGGAACTTATTGTCCCGTACCACGGCTATGATTAACCGATTCGCGCAAGGCGGGGTGCCGGCCCGAGTGGTGGAAGCGGATGACGGCATCTTGTCGCGAGAGGCCGCCAAGGTTAGTGGCGAGGTGGATGAGGCCATGCAAAACCTCTCTATTTCCGACGCGATTGGCGCCATTTTCCGGCTGGTAGGTCGTGCCAACAAGTATATTGAGGAGCAGAAACCCTGGGATTTATCCAAGAATCAGCAAACCATCCAGCTGAGCAACGTGCTTTACGGGCTCTGGGAAACGCTTAGGGTGGTGTCGGTTTTGCTTACCCCATTTCTCATCGACACTCCCGCCCGCATTCGAGAGCAGTTGGGACTGGACACTCCTGTTCTTCATTACCGCGAGGCGGAATTTGGCTTTGATGGCAAAGATATTCGGGTGGACAGGGGGGAGCCCTTGTTCCCCCGCCTGGAAAAACCTCAGGCCATCGTTCCCGATCAGGTCTCTCAAGAAGAGAGCCTTATCGGAATCGAAGACTTTCAAAAACTGCAGCTTCGGGTGGGGACCATACGAGCTTGCGAGGTTGTCGAGGGAGCCGACCGGCTTTTAAAGCTGACTATCTTTGATGGGCAACGCGACCGAACTATTGTCTCGGGGATTCGCGCCCACTATGACGCCGCGGCATTAATTGGCCAACAAGTGGTGTTGGTCGCCAATCTCAAACCGGTCACCTTGCGTGGGATTGTAAGCGAAGGAATGTTGTTGGCGGGCTCTTCGGATGACGCTCTAAGTCTTGTCGCACCCATCACGCCTTTGCCGGAGGGGGCGCGGGTGAAATGACGGTTCGACTTTACGATAGCCATTGTCATTTGCAGGACGCGGAGTTTTCCCCGGACCGTGAGGAGGTGTATCAGCGGGCGCGGCAAGAAGGCCTGGGCCTTCTTGTGCCGGGGTACACCATGGAGAGTTCCAAAGCGGCGGTCCAATTTGTCAATGCCCACCAGGAGACTTGGGCGTTGGTGGGTGTTCACCCGCATGATTCCAAGGATTTTATCGCCGACGACAGATTAACCTTGCGTCAATGGGTCTTAGATGAGCCGAAGGTTGTCGGCGTGGGGGAAATTGGTCTGGATTACCATTATCGCCATAGCCCGGAAGAGGTTCAGAAGTCGATATTTGAAGATCAACTTTGTTTGGCGCGCGAGCTTAATGTGCCGGTTTCGGTGCACACCCGCGAGGCGGAAGAGGACACGCTAGCCATTATTCAACGGGCGGGGTGGCATCGCGGCGTTATTCATTGTTTTACTGGCACCGCTGATTTTGCCCGGCATATGCTGGAATTAGGATGGTACATTTCGTTTTCGGGGGTGGTTACGTTTAAGAGCGCGGATGCTTTGCGGGCCATCGCGGAATGGGTGCCCATGGATCGGCTTTTGATAGAAACGGATGCCCCCTATTTATCTCCTGCCCCCTGGCGGGGGCAGCGCAATGAGCCTATTCACGTGCTGCGTGTGGCTGAAGTCATCGCTCAGCAGAAAAATTACTCGACAAAAGAGGTGTATGACGCTACGATGTCGAATGTTAATCGTCTCTTTTTTCTACCTTGACAACTGGGTAATTCTGGATTCCTCACAAGAAATTTAGTTAAAGGAGAGCGATTTAAAGGAGGACGGCTTTTTGACTAAATGGAACAAGTTGGGACTACGTTCCTGGCTGTTGGGCGCGGCTGCGATGGCAGCGATAGGCGCTGGACTGGTCGGATCCCAGTTTCGACATGTGGACATTGTGGTCCAAGGCCCCAAGGGAAGGCGACAACTATCAATTTGGACGTTAGGAAGCAAGGTTAGGGAAATTTTACATAAGGCTGGCATTCACGTCGGTCCGCATGATGTGGTGGCGCCCAAGCGCACTATAGTGGCGGGCAAGCCCATCGTGGTGCACCGGGGGGTTCCGGTGACGGTGGTTGTGGGCAGTAAGCATACCAAGGTGTGGACCACAAAATATGGGGTTCCCGCCGTCTTAGCGTTGGCCGCCGTGAAGGTGGCACCGCTTGATCTGGTTAAGCCGGGGCGTCATGCCCAAATTTCCGGGCCCACGACTGTTGAGGTCATTAGGCGATGGTGGGTAACACGGCACGTCGCCCTTAAAATTCCGTTTGCCGTCCATCACCAGCCAGATAGTTTTCTGGAAAAGGGCCGCAGTGTCACTCATGTTTTTGGACGTGATGGCCTGCGTATAAACACCGTACGCGAATTCATCCAAAATGGCCGGGTCGTAAAGAAGGTGGCCGTAAGCTCCCGCCGAGTCGATCCTTCACACGCGGAAATCATTTATTACGGAACGGCCCAGCCCATTTCCCGTGGCGGCACGGTTGTACAATTTTCCAAGATTCTTCCCATGGTGAGTACGGCATATTGGCCGGATCCGGCTTGGTCTAGCGGGTATACTTATACGGGATTGCGTGCGGGCTATGGAATTGCCGCGGTTGATCCGTCCGTGATTCCACTGGGCACGCGCCTTTATATTCCCGGATACGGATTTGCCGTGGCTGGAGATATTGGTGGCGCGGTGGTGGGGGATCGCATTGATTTATGCTATGACGATGCCCAACAAGCTATTGACTGGGGCCTTCGCGACGTGAATGTTTATGTGTTGGGACCATAACCGGAAGGAAGGCGTGTGATGGGGCACTGGGCCGACCCGCGATCTCCTGAGGGACTGGCGCGTGTGTTGAGGGGTCTTGAGTTGGTCCCATCTCATCGTTGGGGCCAAAATTTTTTGGTTGATCCGGATGTTTTCAGGGCGATGGGTGATTTGGTGATGAATGGGCGCTCCTCTGCCCCCGTTCTTGAAATTGGTCCCGGCGTGGGCGGTTTGACGCACTCTCTATTGGAGCGGGGGGCGTTTGTAGCCGCCGTTGAGTTAGATCAACGCGTGAAGCCGATTTTAGATGATCTTGGGGCGCAATATCCGGAGCGGTTCACCGTTTACTATCAGGACGCCTTAGAAGGTTCCTGGGGCGCGATTGCCCGCCAATGCGGTTTGTCTGGGATGGATGTCGCGGGGAATCTCCCCTATTACGCGACGGCTCCTTTATTGGGCCGTCTCTTAGAGACTGACTTATTATGGGACCGTGCCGTGTTTATGGTGCAGCGAGAAGTAGCGGAGCGGCTGTTGACGAAGCCGGGAAGCCGGCGCACCTCCACCTTGGGTGTTTTGTTGCGGTATAGCTTGGATATCGACCCCGGTATTGACTTGGTTCCCCCCGCCAGCTTTTTCCCCGCCCCGGAGGTCTCTTCCGCTGTGATACAATTGAGGCGACGCCCACCTTTACCGGTTGACTGGCACCAGTTTCGCTGGGTCGTTCGAGCGGGATTTCAACATCGCCGCAAAATGCTGCGTCAGGCGCTTCCCCGGGCGATAGGATCGCCTTTGGGGCGCGACCAGTGGATCGATTTGCTGGCGGACTTGAATATCTCTCAATCCGCGCGGGCAGAAGAGTTGACATTGGAGGAGTGGGAGCGGCTTGCCGCCGCATTAAAGCACAGGAAGAAGGGCACGGGCAGCCATGATCTTTGAAAGCCCGTCTAGAGGCCGGCTCACCTTTGACGAGATGTTTGCCGACATTTTGCAGTATGTCAATGAGGCACCGGATGATCCCTATCGCATCATTATCGGTACCGATTCCCACACCCGGCATCAAACCGTCCTGGTGACGGCCGTGGTAGTCCATCATTTGGGCAAAGGCGGCCGCTACTATATTCACCGCGCCCATCGCCGCATGATTAAAAGTCTTCGACAGAAAATCTTTTATGAGACTTCCACCAGTCTTTCCGTCGCGTCTCGACTCACTGAATCCCTGGAGAAATCTGGGGTGGTCGATTTAGACATGCAAATTCATATTGATGTCGGCCGTCAGGGAGAGACCAAAGAGCTGATTCGGGAGATTGTGGGAATGGTGACGGGGAGCGGTTATCGCGCGGCCATCAAGCCGGAATCTTTTGGGGCTTCCACCGTGGCCGATAAATACACCAAATAAAAGGGCAAAAATTTGGCCGCTACCTATTGACCACAATGCTTCGAGATTGCTAAAATAGTCGGCTTAATTGACATTGCGAATATCCGATGGTAAAATTGACATTGTTGCCCTTCATCTGTGAGGAAGGAAGTGGTCGCGTGGCAGCCAAGAGTGTGCTGGATGACATTAAAAAAGAACTAGAATCCCACGTGGGTGAGAGGATTCGGGTCAAGGCGAATAAAGGCCGCAAGAAAGTGGACGAAAAAGAAGGCATTTTGGAAAAGACATATCCGTATATTTTTGTGGTTAAGATTGA